>JAUXHM010000031.1 GCA_030621535.1 Candidatus Methanophagales archaeon
TTGGAACGAGACAAATGAGCGAAATTTCAAAAAAGGTGAAAGATTTAAGGGCAGGTAACACGGTTGATTCCACTTTCCTGGTAATGGAGAAGGAACTAAAAGAATTTATCAGAAAAGAAGGATACTACCTGCAGGTGCGATTAGGAGATGGTTCGGGCAGTATATGGGCGAAGTGCTGGAATAACGCGGAAGAAGTCGCATCTCAGTTCGATCCCGGCGACGTTGTTCGTATAAAGGGCATGGTGGAAACCTACAAAGGCCACTTACAGTTAATCTTCACGCCTGAAGGGCTTGAAAGAAGTACTGAACCATGCGACATCGCTGAATATTTGCCAATAACATCGAAAAACATAGACTTTTTGGTCGAAGAGCTATTAAAAACAGCGGAGAGTATGGAGAACGAATATCTTAAGCAACTGGTTTTTTCTTTTCTCCACGACCCTTCATTTGTGAATTCATTTAAGAGGGCTCCAGCCGCTAAATTTCATCATCATAATTACACCGGCGGGTTGATCGAGCATACGCAGTCGGTTGTGGCGATATGCAAAACCATCTGTGGGCTGTACCCCGAACTCGACAGGGATTTGTTACTTGCGGGTGCCATCCTGCATGACGTAGGGAAAACAGCGGCGTATGAATATTCGTTTCGGATAGACGTAACAGAAGAAGGCGGGCTGGTAGACCATGTCGTTCTGGGTTACCGAATGGTGGGGGAAAAAATAAAAGAGATAAAAAGTTTCCCTGAAGAACTTGAGCTCAGGTTGCTGCACCTTATCCTGAGTCATCATAATTACGGTGACTGGGGCTCCCCGGTGAAGCCTTTGTTTGCAGAAGCGCAGGCATTATGTTATGCCGACCTGCTCGATTCTCAGCTCAAGGAATTCTTGCAGATACAGAAGCAGGAAGAATCGAAAGGGAAAGAAGGCGTCTGGAGTGACTACAGCCGCAGCTTAAACCGTTTCTTTTATCTGGGTAAAGCGAAAACACATTCCGATACAAAAAAATGAACGAAACTAATTTTTCTGACGAGAGCATTTTAAAGCTAATAAAACTGCCTGATTTACTCTCGGTCCTCAATGCCTTGTTCGGCTTCACTGCGATACTATTTGTACTGCGTAAAGCGAGTGCGAGCGCAATTGAAAATGCGCTTGTATTGATTTTAGCCGCGGCGGTCGTTGACGGATTGGATGGCGTAGTGGCGAGGAAAATCGGATGTTCGCCCATAGGCAAATATCTTGATTCGCTTGCCGATATGGTGTCCTTCGGTGTCGCACCTGCAATTGTCACGTATGTGCTTCTCAACGACTATTTGCATGTTTACGCTTACGCATACATTACATTGGCTCTCTGCGGTGCGTATGTGATAAGCGGGATGTTAAGGCTTGCGAGATTCGATGTAAAACCGTTCTTTCAAAAAGAAAAAGGGTACTTCGAGGGGTTCCCGATTACCATGGCTGCAATTTCTTTAGCTTCGTTCATGCTTGTGTTCATCGAATTACCCTTGAAATTTTATCCGTATTTTTTCCTTCTGATTACTTTAATGGGTGTTTTATGCTTCTTGATGACCAGTAGAATAAGGTATAGAAATAGAAGGGACAAGCGGATAGCGATACCCGCAGGGATTATCTTTTTCACGCTGTTCTTTTTCTATGCATTCTCTCTGCCGTTCGTTTACCCTGCAGCCGTTATTTTTGTGTTAACGGCGTCCTATATCATCAGCCCTTTTTTTTCGTTATTTTAGCTTTTCGATGATCTCTCTGACGGTATCGGCATCGGTCTCTTCAAACTCCACATACGCATCTTCCAGGACATAGAACGCACTCTTTTTTGCAATACTCTCTTTTGTAACCAGTTTATCTATCTCTTTGGTAGCCAGAAGCTCAGCGACCCTAAGCCCTTTCATTTTCTCCAATCCGATAAACGGATTTTTTACGAATCTCATATCCGCCAGGTCGTTATCCGCTGTTCTCATATCAAATATACAGAAATATTCTGCCCCACCGAAATGCCCGGACACTCTGGACTGCAGAGCGTTATTTTCCGTGCAGGGGACGGCATAGCGTATAAATTCCTTCTCCTCCGGCTCTACATGCACTATAACTCTATCCACATTTTTCATCTCGGATTTTATCTTCTCTTCGATTTTATCGCTCAGGTGATGCGCCCTTTCAAGGTCTCTCAAGTTTGTTTCTATCTCCAGCTCTACAAATACGAATTTACCTGAACTTCTCGCCTTCAGAGAATGTATTTTTCTAACGCCGTGCGCTTCAGATGCAACTTCTCTTATCCTGTGCAGACTCTCATAATCTATGGATGCGTCCAGCAGGACCTTTATTGAATCTTTTAATATCTCGTAGCCTGATTTGAAGATGAACACTGCGACCAGAATACCTGCTATCTGGTCAAGGGAATAGAACCCGAGGTAGTTACCAAGTATTCCAGCTAATACAATGGCAGATGCATAAACGTCTGTTCTTGTATGCTTTCCATCGGCGACTAAGCTGGGTGATTTTGTCTCTCTTCCAACCTTGAGTTTATAACTGCTTAAAAGCAGGGTGAATACCAACGATACCAGTGCAGCGGAGATTGCAATTGGAACGTCCGTTAAGACAACCTCTTCAAACTTTTCGACCGACGAGAGAATAATGTCGTATCCCGCATAAAAAATCGCAAGAGCAAGCAACAGACTTACTATGTTCTCTGCCTTGTAAAATCCGTATGGGAAAGCTTCGGTGGGCTTACGACTCGAAATTTTAAGACCGAGTAAGACCCCAATGGAACTTATAACATCAGTAAGCGAGTGAACGGCATCTGCAACTAATGCAATGCTTCCGGAAAGGATGCCAACGGAATATTTTATGACCGCCAGAAATGCCGTTACTACTATTGACACCAAGGCGGCTTTTTTATCTCTACCTAAGCGAATCATAGGAAGGTTTTATTATTATTTATATAAGAAAAAAAGAATCGGTGTATATACTAATTAGCGAATAGGCATAACGAGGGACAAATCATGAAATTCATAAAATGGTTTGAAGAGGTAGGAACAGGAGACGTAGCTCTGGTAGGTGGTAAAAATGCGTCTCTTGGGGAGATGATAAGGAATTTGAGTGAAAAGGGGGTGGCGGTTCCTTCTGGTTTTGCCATCACTGCTGAGGCATATAGGTATCTGCTACAAGAAAAGGGCATACAGGAAAAAATCAGAGATACGCTGGTGGATTTAGATACGCATGATATGGAGAATTTATCCAAGCGAGGCAGCCATATAAGGGCATTGATAAAGAATGCCGGCTGTCCGAAAGAGCTGGAGGAGGAGATAAGAACTGCTTATCGCAAGATGGAAGAGCGATATGGAGCAGGGGCGGACGTGGCAGTGAGAAGCAGTGCGACGGCAGAAGACCTGCCTACGGCTTCATTCGCGGGGCAGCAGGAGACATATTTGAACGTAAGAGGAGAAGAAGAACTGGTGGAAAAGGTTATGGATTGCTTCGCTTCTTTATACACCAATAGGGCAATATCCTATCGTGTGGATAAAGGGTTTGACCATCTCAGCGTCTATCTCTCAGTTGGCGTACAGAAGATGGTTCGCTCGGATTTAGCGTGCTCCGGAGTTACGTTTTCGATAGATACAGAATCGGGTTTCCGAGATGCGGTTTACATAACGGGGGCATACGGTTTAGGGGAGAATGTCGTGCAAGGGACGGTAAATCCAGACCAGTTTTATGTTTTTAAACCGACTTTAAAGGAAGGATTTAGACCGATTGTGGAGAAGAAACTGGGGACAAAGAGAAAGAAACTGGTTTACAAAGAAAAAGGAACGGGAACCAAACAGAAAAAAGTTGAAAAAGCACAGCAAAGGGAGTTTGTGCTGACTGACGATGAGGTGCTTACATTCGCAAGGTGGGCTTGTATTATAGAAGACCACTATGGTACGCCGGTGGACATCGAATGGGCAAAAGATGGAAGAACCAATGAGCTTTTCGTGGTTCAAGCGAGACCTGAAACGGTGCATTCGCAAAAAGATGTTGCGGTGACTGAGACATACGTGCTTGAGGAGGACAGGGAGTTGCTAAAGGCGCAAGGGCGGCTGCTGGTTGAAGGAGAGGCAGTAGGCAGCAAAATCGGGTATGGGGAGGTAATTGCAATAGAAAACACCCGCGATATTCATGAGTTCAAGCCCGGGCAGGTTCTGGTTACTAATATGACGGACCCGGATTGGGAACCGATAATGAAAGTGGCAGGTGCGATAATTACGAATAGGGGTGGAAGAACCTGCCATGCCGCTATAATTTCACGCGAACTTGGAATACCCTGTGTCGTTGGGACGGTTAAGGGGACAAGGGCGTTAAAAGGAGTAAAAGACGTTACGATAGATTGTTCAGAAGGCATAGGAAGAATATACGAAGGGAAGTTGAAATACAGGATAGAAAAACTGACTCTTGACAACCTTCCGAGACCTCGCACCCGGATAATGATGAACGCAGGGGTTCCCGAGAATGCATTTGTTCACGGTCAAATTCCGAATGATGGCGTGGGTTTAGCGCGAGAGGAATTCATAATTAATTCTTATATCGGCATACACCCTCAGGCGCTGATAGAATACGATGAATTAAAGAAAAGGGCGGTGGAGGAAGGAGACAGGAAGATAGCGAGAGTAGTTAAAGAGATAGACGAGAGAAGCGCGTCGTATAGGGACAAAGTAGAATTTTTCGTTGATAACTTAGCGCGGGGAATAGGAAAGATAGCGGCGGGATTTTATCCCAATGAGGTGCTAGTGCGATTATCGGACTTCAAGACAAACGAGTATGCAAATTTAATCGGCGGGTATCTTTACGAGCCAGAGGAGAGTAATCCAATGATAGGTTGGAGAGGTGCTTCGCGTTATTATGACGATAAATTCAAGCAGGCATTTGGGTTAGAATGCCGGGCGATAAAGAAAGTGAGGGAAGAGATGGGGCTGACCAATGTTAAAGTGATGGTTCCGTTCTGCAGAACGCCAGAGGAGGGGAGAGAAGTAATAAAGACAATGAACGAATTCGGATTGAAACAGGGAGAGAATGGATTGGAAGTGTACGTGATGTGTGAAATCCCCTCGAACGTCATTTTGGCAGATGAATTTGCAGAGGTGTTTGACGGATTCAGCATAGGGTCAAATGACCTGACACAACTGACACTGGGTTTGGATAGGGATTCTGACCTCGTATCACACTTATTTGACGAGCGGAACGAAGCAGTGAAGAGGCTGGTGAAGCAGGTAATAGAAGTTGCGCATGCACACGAGCCGAGGAGAAAGGTAGGGATTTGTGGGCAGGCGCCGAGCGATTTCCCTGAATTTGCGGAGTTCCTGGTGGAATGCGGGATAGATTCAATGTCGTTGAACCCGGATGCAGTAATATCAACGCGGTTACATGTAGCAGAGGTGGAGAAAAGGATAAAAAATAAATTATAGACACAGATTAACGCAGGTTAACACAGATGAAACGAGTAATGCCGTTAAAAAATAGACCCGCCCGCCAGCCCAACAAAGAAAAGAAAATTTAATCCGTGTAAATCCGTGTCTTAAATAGAAGGACGTTATTTGTAACTTCATATACAATAAAAAATGAGAAGAAAGGGTAAACAGAAATGTATACAAAGATAAGAGCGATTGATGTAGTAAGAGTGCCACCAGGGCGATTGGGTGATGAATTGCGACCCACCGTAAAAGAGATGTTACAAGATAATCTGGAAGGCAGGATGGATAAGAAGATCGGGATGGTCATTGCAATATTGGACGTTGTAGATATGAAAGAAGGAAGGATAATAATAGGAGACAGTGGCGTTTATTACGAAACGGTATTTGACATGCTCGTTTTCAAGCCTAAGATGCAAGAGATAGTAGAAGGAGAAGTAGTGGAGATAGTGGCATTTGGTGCTTTTGTGGCGATAGGTCCGTTAGATGGATTGCTGCACATCAGCCAGATTACCGACGAATATATTTCGCATGATGAGAAGGGCGAAAAGCTCGTTACTAAGGATACGGGCAAGACATTAGGAGAGGGGGATAAGTTAAGGGCAAGAATAGTTGCGATTTCGCTGAACGAAATGGACCCGGGGGATAGCAAGATAGGATTAACAATGCGGCAGCCGGGTTTGGGGAAATTAGAGTGGATAGAAGAAGAGCGGGAGAAAGAGAAGAAAGGGGAATAAAAATTCAAAACTTGACTAAAGAAACAGGATTTTTCTTTTAGTACAAACCTTTCTTTAGAAAAGAAAGCTTTACCAAAGAAACTATCATTTTTAGTAAAGGTTTTTGCGAAGCAAAAAAGTTTATTGTAAAAAAGGAAAAGTGTTATGGAGAAAGCGTGCAGGGATTGTCACAGGATAATTGAACCAGGAAAATCGGTATGCAAATGCGGCTCCAATTCACTCAGTACGGACTGGAGCGGGTATGTAGTGATTATAGATGCAGAAGGGTCAGAGATAGCGAAGAAATTAGGGCATAAAAAAGAAGGAAAATATGCGTTGAAAGCGAGGTGAAGAGGGAGAGAACCGTGTATTAATATTAAAATTGAGAAAGAAGAATGAGCGAGGAGCAATTGCATTTGGAAGACGCAAAGAAATTGTATCGAAAAGCAGTAGAGGAGTTTGAAATAGCGAGGGAGAAGAACGACCGTATTTTTCTGTGCGATGCCTGCGCAAAAGGTTGGCTTTCGGCAATAGAAGCTACTTACGTACTCTTGCTCAAAAAAGGAGTAAAAGAAGAGGAGTTGCACAGAACAGATTGGGGGAGAAGATACATGGTGCACAGATATGCAGAGAAGGAGCTTAAGTGGCTATTTTTCTCGCTACGGGATAACCTGCACATAGAATGCTACTATGAGCGGTCATTGGATTTCGATGAGGTTCAGATACAATTGGATGAACTCAAATATTACATTGAGAAAATTGAGGAGTTAGAGGAGGTAAGAAGGTGAAAGATGGAAAAAATGAAAATAGAAATAACAAAGACGGAGGATAACCACCTATTGAAGAGGAAGGAAGTATTTTTCAGGTTAAAGCACGACGAAAAGAGTGAAACGAAAGGCGCTTCGCCAAGCAGAGCCCAAGCACGGGAAGTATTGATAAAAAAGCTTCGGTGCAAGCCAAATCTGCTCGTAATAGACAAGATGCAAACGGAATTCGGGAAAAGAGAGACGGTGGGCTATGCCAAGGTATATGAAAATGAGGAGCGGCTGAAGGAAATAGAGCAGGAATACATAATAAGAAGGAATTTCGGCAGCCAGGGCATAGGCACAAGTGCAGGCGAAGGAGAAACGCAAGGCGAGAAGGAAGGAAAAGAGGAACAAAAAGAATGACTGCAATACATAAGTTTTACGAATTGGTAGAGGAAAAAGGTAAAGGAAAAGAAAAAGCGAAGGCTGGATGGAAATTGGAAAGGAAACGGAAGACATGTCCAAGATGCGGGGCGGGCGTGTTTTTAGCCGAGCATAAAGACCGATATGCATGCGGGAAATGTGGCTACACGGAATTCATAAAAGCCAAAAAAAGTTAAATTTCACCGCAGAGAACGCAGAGGCACAAGAAAACAGAAAATGAATTAGGGACACAGATTAACACAGATGATAAGAATCAACACGGTTAAACTAAAATAAATCTGCATAAATCCGTGTCTTAAATAGAAGGAAGCTATACTTTATATGCAACCAGAAAGCATAAACAATGATTGGAACAGTCTTAAAACTCTGCGCTCTCGGCGGTGATAAATCACTTGATTTTTATTTTAGACTGTGCCGTTCAGTGTTCGGCATCGCTATATCGGCACCTAAATTGCGTAGATCCTCAAAGAAAGAAGGATAAGAAACTTCTGCACATTCTGCCCCTTCTATAACTGTTTCTCCCGTGGCGGAGAGAGCAGCAATACACAAAGCCATTGCTAATCGGTGGTCGTCATGGGAATACACCTTCGCAGCTCTTAATCCACTCTTCTTTCTGCCTTCTATTACCAACCCATCTTCCTTCTCTTCTATCCTCACACCCATTTTTCTCAGCTCTTCGGTCAGAAACCGCAATCTATCGGTCTCTTTATATCGCAGATGAGCAGCTCCTGTTATTTCTGTCGTGCCTGCGGCAACAGCGGCGGATACGGCAATTGTAGGCACCAAATCAGGGTTCTCTCGCATATCCACCTTTATGCCTCTCAGTTCACCTTCTTTCGTTCCTTTTACTTCGACCACTCCGCTCTCCTCAGTCCATTTTATGTCAGCACCCATCTCACGCAATATTTCCACTATTCGTGAATCACCCTGTGCAGAAGGGAACAAATTTGTTATTCTCAACTTGGAATCCGTGATTACTGCTGCTGCTAACAGATAAGAAGCCGATGAAAAATCGCCGGGGACCGTGAACCTTCGTAACTCGTATCTTTTGCCTCCTTCTACGTGAAAAACATAATCGTTGGACGAGCGAGAAAAGGGGATTTTCACCCCGGCTTGCTCTAATACCTCGGCGGTCATTCTCATATAAGGCACGGAGGAGAGATTAGTTGCAGCAATATAAGAAGGTTTTTCTGCAAGTGGGCAGGCGATGAGCAGTGCGGAAATGAACTGCGAGCTGATAGAAGCGTCCATAGTGGTTTCTCCGCCTTTTAGCTTTCCTCTTACCTCTATTGGCGCGGTTCCATCACCTTTTATCGAAATAGCCTCTGCGCCGAGGTCATTCAGCGCCTTGAGCAAAGGCGAATTTGGGCGCTTTCTTAAGGATGCATCGCCGGTTAGAACCGTAGTGCCATCGCATAAAGCGGAAATAGCGGTGAAGAACCTCAGCGTAGTACCAGAGTTTTCGGCGTTTATCACGTCTTCGGGTGTTCTCGGTTTTCCTTCTGTGCCTTCTATCGTTAGTTTTCTCACGTGCTCATCGTATTCTACAACTGCACCCAGGCATTCTGCGGCGTTAATTGTAGCTTTTGTATCCTCAGAGATAAGAGGGTAAAAAATATCGCTTTTTTGCGCGAGCGAAGCTATTGCAATAGCTCTATGCGTGTAGCTTTTAGAAGGAGGAGCAGTTATCTCGCCTCTTATCTCCGACTTTCGAACTGTTGCGTTCATACACTTTTTCTTTTTAGAAAAAAGAAAACCTGTGCTAAAAGAAAAACTCTGTTTCTTTGATCAAACTTTCTTTGTGAAAGAAAGTTTGTTACGGAGTCGCTGGGATTTGAACCCAGGTCGTCAGGTCCGGAACCTGACAGGATATCCAAGCTACCCTACGACTCCCGGTTAGTTAACATTATATAAGATGATATACCATCAAAAGTTTTTCCTTCCCTCGACCTTAAAAATTACAAATTCCAGACATCAAAGTTCAAATTTCTCGATATCATCGTTTCTTCAACACTTCTATCCCGGGCAGTGGCTTTCCTAGAAGATACCTCAGGAATGCTCCTCCTGCGAGACTGACATGGACATGGTCCATTTCTCCTTTGTCCATCCCTACATCGCT
>JAUXHM010000020.1 GCA_030621535.1 Candidatus Methanophagales archaeon
TCTTGAGCATCAATATCCTGCCAGATTTTCTTGCCCAGTCCTTGCAGTTCTAGAATACTGTGACGAGCCCGAGGCTGAGAAGCCATCCGGCTGCGAACTAATGCCGCTAATTCTTCTAACAGGCTAAGCTGCTCAACAGGGTCAAGCCGTTGTATTCGACCCAGCAGTTCGCCATAGTTCATTGTTTGCATCGCAGAGACCTCCTAACTCCTGTTACATTCATTATTGTGAATATAGCTACATATAAATCCCGATTATATCGGACAAAACAGCACTTGCCGCTTCGATAGGTCCCGCACCCTTTCCAATGACCGTAATATCACCTGCCAAATCCGTCTTTATGGTTGCTACATTCAATGTACCTTCAACGTTCAGCGGGTCATCCTTGGGAACTAACCGGGGTGCAACTTTAAGGCATTCTCCGCTGCTGCCGCCGCCGTCTACTTCTCCTATTAGTTTTATTACATAGCCCGCATCGTCAGCCAATTTCAAAGCCTCTAATGTTATCTCGGTAATACCTGCTACTTCTACATCCTTGTAACTCACGTTTCTGTCAAAAATAGAGTTAGCTAAAATCACGAGCTTCACTGCGGTATCTCTCCCGGCAACATCGTTAGAAGGGTCTGTCTCGGCTATTCCACGTTCCTGTGCTTCCTTTAACACGTGTTCGTAGGGTAGTTTCTCCTCACGCATCCGTGTTAAAATATAGTTGCAGGTGCCGTTCAAAATGCCCTTTATGGATATTATCCCATTACCGGCGAGATTATCCTTTATCAGCGAAATTATCGGCATAGCACCGCCTACGGAAGCCTCAAATTTTAGTTCCTTCCCTCTGCTCGTTGCGAGGTCCATCAACTTCCCGTACTGTAATGCCAGAGGGCCTTTATTCGAGGTTACCACATGCCTATCAGATTCCAACGCGGTAATTATATGCGTCAATCCCGGCCCGCCGTTCTCGACATTGGTTGGCGTCGTTTCTACCACTATCTCATGCTCCACATCTTTTATCATATCCAGCGTTGTCATATCTTCCGCCGTTTCTCCTGACTTGAATTTCGTTATCGCGTCTTCACTCAGGCCATTCTCATCCACCACGGCACCCGGCAAGTCCGCTACGCCGACGATTTTCAGATCTATGCCGTACTTTCTCGTTATCTCTTCCTGCTTGCGCCTTATTACCTCTGCTACACCTCTGCCTACGTTACCAAGCCCGACTATTGAAATCCGTACTAATTTTGGTAATTTTGTTTCCATCTTTACCTCATCCTCTCCTTTGTTCTTGTATATAAGGAGTAACTACCTTCTATTTAAGACACAGATTTACACGGATTTACGCAGATTTATTTTTGTTTAACCGTGTTGATTCTTATCATCTGCGTTAATCTGTGTCCACAATTTATTTTTTCTCGACGCCCGGTTAAATAGACGGGATAATCATAATCCCCTTTTTGTTCACCGTACGTTCTAAAATGTTCAACGCTTCTTTTAGTTCCTCTTTACCTATTGCGCTGAGCGTAACCGAAGCAGAGGACTTCTTATCCACGCCGGGCATAGAAAGAGAAAGCTCCACCACTTCCGCAAATCCCGTGCTGTCTATACTATCTATCGTCTCTCCTAAATCCGTGTGCACTATATGCCCGATTAGCAAAACCATCATTGATTCCTTCAGCCGCTCTTTCCCTATCCTGACCACGTTCACGTCCCTTTCTTTTAATCGTTCCACCAACCTGTTCAATCCCTGTTCTCCTATTTCTAATGTCAGTTGAACAGGTATTCTGCCTGAAGGTGTCTTCTTGTCCCGTTGATGCAGCACGCTGAGAATGTTACCACCAAGGTCGGATACGGGCTTCAATGCGAGCACTAACTGACCCGGTATGTCGGTTAGTTCGATGTCCATGGATATTTTCATGATGATGTCCCTACCTCTGCTTATGGTAATGAAATGGCAAGGTAAATATAAAAGGGTTATGATGAAATGTTTCTTTGTCTGTCTAAACTCCTTCAATCCTTTGGATGTATAGGTTTAGGTCACCTGATGTATTTTCACTTCGCCGTTATGATAAATCCTCTTCATCTTTAAAGTATGGACAGTAAAGTTTTCTATCCAACTTTGACAATGATTCAAAAATGTTCATTTGTTTTTCACTCCAACCTTGTGCTTCGTCAGCTAATAAATCTAGTAGATATCCACAGTCCACCGGTTCTGTTATCTTTTCCAATGCTCGTACAGCAATGCGATCCAGATCCGGAATGCGCTGCATGCTTAGCATTAAGACCAACGCCTACCCCTACAAGCAACGCCAACACATACACCCGGGCTTCGAAGCGGTTTTTGTTATCACGAATTGCTTGCTGTGGCATATCTGGTGCTTAGAAAGAAATCTCTGTAACCTCCCCCACAAGTCTTCTAAAGGCACTTATTTATCAGCCATATAGTTTTTCTATCCTTCCCATACCCTCTAAAATATCCTCTATTGATGCCGCAAACGAAAACCTCACGTAATTCTTACCCGCAAGTCCAAATGCCGAACCAGGTGTAACAACAATATACGCCTCTTTCAGCAATCGTTCCGTAAATTCCACATCGTTTCCGTGATTTGACGTGTTTACAAAGGCATAAAACGCACCTTCCGGGTTCAGGCATCGCAACCCTATCTCGTTTAGCCGCTTCACAATGACGTCTCGTCTCCTTTTGAACTGCTCCACCATTTCGTTCACGCAGTCCTGAGGACTGCTAAGTGCCGTCAACGCTGCTGATTGCGCAATAGAGGGTGCACAGGATACAGAATGCTGCTGTATTTTTAGCATCCCCTTCAATATCTCTGCTGGTGCAACTGCATACCCTATTCGCCAGCCGGTCATTGCATACGTCTTCGAGAAACCGTTTATGATTACCGTTCGAGCTTGCATACCGTCAAAGGAGGCTATGCTCACGTGTTTTCGACCATATATTATCTTCTCGTATATCTCGTCCGACAGCACAAGAAGGTCATGGTCAACGGCGAATTCCGCAATTTCCTTCTGCTCTGTCTCGCTGAGAACGTACCCCGCGGGATTGTTAGGGCTGTTGATAACAATCAGTTTCGTGTTTTCCGATACTGCGGATTCAAGCGATTCGTAGTTTACTTCTTCTTCCAGTCTCTTCACCCATTTCGGGTTTCCACCTGCTAATTTCACTGCTGATTCAAACGTTACCCATGCGGGGTCAAGCAGAATCACCTCGTCGCCATCGTCCAGCACACTCATCATCAACTCGTATATCGCCTGTTTCGCACCCGGCGTTACTATCACATTCTCAGCAGATACGTCAACCTCGTTTTCTTCCCTTATCTTCCCCGCTATCGCCTCTCTTAACTCGTCGACGCCTGCACTGCTCACATAGTGCGTATATCCGAAGTCTAAAGCGCGTTTCGCTGCTTCGCAGATATGTCCCGGCGTTTTGAAGTCCGGCTCACCAAGCGAGAAGTTCAGGACGGATTTGCCCTCCGCCTGCAGCTTCTTCGCTATAGACCCCATTTTCATGGTTGCGGATTCTTCTACCCTGGTTAACCTTTTTGACACCATCTCATCTCATCTCACAACGTCAATCAACAGTTGCTCAATAAACAACCTTGTGGAACATATAAATAACATTTAGAACCTCGCCTCTACCGACTGCGCATGCTTTTCCATACCTTCCGCTCTGGACATTTTCACCACTACGTCCTTTATTTTCGCTAATCCTTCCTTATCCAGCCACTGTACGGTCATACGACGCATGAAATGGTGAACGTCAAGCCCGGAGAACGACTTTGCGTAGCCCGCAGTCGGCAGCACGTGATTTGCCCCCGTAGCATAATCTCCCGCGGCAACCGGCGAATAATCGCCTACAAATACAGAACCCGCGTTTTTTATTCGTTTCAGAACTTCCCTTGGCTCCCGCACCATTATCTCGAGGTGTTCGGGTGCATATTCGTTCGCGAATTCTATGCACTCGCCTATGTCGTCTCCAAGTATTATCCCGTTTTGCTCCCCCTCCCCATCACCTGTTTCTGCCCTGATTTGTCGTTCTACTTCCGCAGCTATCCTCGCAGAATCGGTAAGAAGAACCGCTTTTGATTTCGCACCATGCTCTACCTGCGCGAGCATATCAGCGGTAATGAAAGATGGATTCGCCGTTTCGTCTGCGATTATTATGATTTCCGAAGGCCCCGCGGGGAAGTCTATTTCCACTCCTTGTGCTCGAGCAGCCATCTTCGCTGCTGTTACATACACGTTCCCTGGTCCCACTATTTTTTGTACCTTTGGAATCGTTTCAGTGCCAAAAGCGAGCGCAGCAATCGCCTGCGCACCACCCACTTTAAATATCCGTGTTGCTCCTGCGAATTCTGCCGCGGCAACCAACGTAAGCGAGTCCACAGCCCCATCCTTCCCCGGCGGTGTGCATACCAGTATATCCCGCACTCCCGCTATCTTCGCGGGAATCACACACATCAAAGCGGTGCTGAAATACGATGCGGGGACATAAGCACCAACCACGTCAAGTGGAACATACGTATTGTCAATGAACATACCTTCAGTTCCGCCGTTGTCTTCGCCCTTTTCCGTCTCTACTCGCCTCTTCTGGCGATAATGGAATTTTTTTATGGCTTCAGATGCTTTCTCAATACTCCGCAGCAGATGCACATCCACGTTACGCTTAGCATCTTCGATTTCGCTCCGTCTCACTTCCAGGTCTTTTTGCCTCAGAACTTTTACGCCGTCAAATTTCTCGGTGTAGTCCAGCAGTGCCCTATCCCCTCTGCTCTTTACTTCCGCGATTATTTCCTTCACAAGGGGCATAACCGCCGTTAGGTCAAGCCCTCGGTCGAAAAAATCTTTATTTTCATACACCTCTTTTAGCTTCTTTATCATGCACTAAATATTCTTTTTGAAAAAAGAAAACCTGCACTAAAAGAAAAACATAAATTTAAATACTCAAAGGAGAAGGTAATTAAAGATGACAAATTCAATGGAGGAGGAAGCGGGCATTGACCTCGGGATTCCAATCCCTGAAAATGTGAACCTCACAATAAGCGGGAGATTGGTGAAGGTGGAGGGTCCAAAAGGAGCGATAGAGCGAGAATTATGGCAGCCCGGACTGCGTATACAAATAGAGAAGCGGGATAACGGCGATGAGATTGTTATACGGGGCGATTCGGGAAGGAAAAAGAAAAGAGCAATGGCGGGAACTTACGCATCGCATCTCAAAAATATGATTACAGGTGTGGAAGAAGGATTTTTTTATAGGTTGAAGGTTGTGCATGCTCATTTCCCCATGCAAATTGCGGTAGCAAAAGATGGTAACAGCATATCGGTTTCAAATTTCCTGGGCGAAAAGAAGGCGAGAATTGCGAAAATCGAAGAAGGAGTAAAGGTGGAAATAAAAGGCAAAGGAGAAGAGATAGTGGTTTCTGGAATAGACAAGGTATTGGTTGGACAAACCGCAGCGAATTTAGAACAAACGACAAGGATAAAGGGCTATGACCCAAAGGTCTTTCAAGATGGGATTTATCTCGTGGAGAAAGGCGTTGGCGCAGGTGCATAAAAGGAAAGAAGTTCTTCCTAAATTAGGAAACTTTTATCGTGTATCCTGCATCCTGCACAAGCCAAAATCGGAAACCTTTTCTTTTATAATACTTCCTTTTTAGTTTAGAGACTGATTATGCCCGAGATAATAGAGGGGATAAGCCCGACACGGATGGAGTTGTTGCGGCTGAGTAGGAGAGAGAAGTTAGCGGAGAAGGGACATGACCTGCTTCGTGAAAAACGTGATGCGCTGATCGGCGAATTCTTAGATGTGGTCGGCGAGGTACGGGATGCGCGAAAAGCCGTGGACGGCAAGTTAAAAGAGGCTTTTAATTTTTTAATCATGGCTCAGGCGAAGTCGGGCGTTGAACAGGTAAGGCAGTTGTCGCTGATGACGCCACAAGAAATCAGACTGGATTTTACTTCTCGTAGCATAATGGGTGTGCACGTGCCGACACTGGAATTAAAAGATGGATTAGCGAGGAAAGTTACGGAGCGAGGCTATGGTCTTACCGATTCGTCCGCTGCAGTGGATAGAAGTGCAAAAAGCTTTGAAGAGGCTTTAGAGAAGATATTAAAGCTTGCTGAGCTTGAGGAGGCGGTGAGGAATCTTGCAGGCGAGGTAGAAAAGACGAAGAGGCGTGTTAATGCGCTTGAATACATAATGATTCCCAGCTTGAAGGCGACGAGAAAATACATACGAATGCGATTAGAAGAGATGGAGCGTGAGAATTTCGGTAGATTGAAGAAGATAAAAGCGATGCTGGAAAGAAAAGAGCGCGAATAGACATCGTATCAATCAACGACTTTGACTTCCAACCTGTCTTTGTCCACGGGAAAAAGTTGAACCAATGATTTATAATGGATATTGAGGAACTCAGCGATTTCTGGCGGTATCCTTATCACAAGGGATTCTCCCGACTTGGTAATCTGGACCTTTTTCTCCATGGCAAAAATCTTTCGGTCCTTTATCTCCTTCTCGATCTCTTTCAATGTCTCTTGGTCAAGGTATTCGGCACCACAAGCCGAACAAACTTCCGCGTCCCTCAATCCAAAATCAATACCGAAAAACTCCACTTCGACCTTTGTCTTCTTCAGATTTCCACCACAACCACATTTATAGGGAACTTCCTCTTCGTTCATGTTTTCACCACAGTTATTCTTTATCTTATTATCAATTTTCATTCTGATTGCGTGCTTTGCATTTCCTCTACAAAAAGTCACTGACCAACCGGATTGGAAATCCGGGGCATCGGGGGAATGCTCAAATATTTGTATTTCAATTTTTTTGTTTTCAGACTTTAATTTAAGCGCACTCCTACGTTTTATCATCTTGCAATTCCAAGGTTCGTCTTGCAATTTTTTCTACCCTTTTTTCTTCCCTATAATAGCTTTCACGGTTTCTTTTTTTAAAATCACACATGACACATTTCCATATATAACCTCCCCAAAAACTATGGGATTGTTCTAGTTCAGTTTCACAATTTGGGCATCTAGGTGGGGTTTCAACATCAATATATGATTTTGAATAACTTCCATATAATTCCTTTTTAGGTGACCTGATTCTCCAAATTACTTTATTATACTCTATATTCCCAAGTGAAATCCAACCGTAAGGAGCAGCGTATGATGAAGCTGCAAAAGGGCCATCTAAATATTTTAAATACTTAACTCTTCTAAATATAAAAATTATAATAATCCAAAGAAAAATCAAAACCCCGAAAATTTTCAATGTGGTTAATGGGATAAGTTTAAACCATTCTAACCATTTTCCAGTATATGCTTTCGATCCCAATGCGATTATTGTTGTAGTTATTATTGTTACTATAACAGGATTAATATACTTGTCCATCAAATACTTGAATATTTTCATAATTTATTTTCCCATAAAATTTAATATGATGTCTAATTAATTAATTCTTTTAGTTTAAATCTGATTTCTTAAAATTAATATTGATATAAATCTCATAAGATTTAATAATTTATTTAATTAACAAAATAATCTTACTATAAATTGAAAATCTCAATGCTGCATTTATGTATTATTATTGGATTAATATAATTTTTTTGTCTATATTGACAAAATGAGCATAAATTCCCCACCCCGCAGTCACTATACCCCGTACTTAAGTACAAGGCTTGTACCTAAGCACGAGCGCTAATGACCTAAATTATATGTTTATCATAGTACTATATAAAAACTTTTCGCTTTTTTTTCTATTTTTGATGCTTTTCTCCAAAAAGTTTGTTATAAAGCGTAACGTATCAGATTTTGTGCACTTTCTTCTTCTCCTCATCTATCACAACTACAGGTACAGTATCCGCTTTCTCATAACTATACCGCTCCCCTATCTCTTCTCCCCGCTCCCCTCGTATGACATCTTTTTTCTCTAACCCCTTCTGCCCCGATATATACTTCTCTACCACCTCCCAGCCATGCCCTACCGACCCGTGATAGCAGGAAGGTGCCCATAAATGCCCCGGGCACCACTCCTTAAGTTGCGGAAATCTATCCCTTATCAGTTTGCTGCTTCTCCCCTTTAGCCGCTTCGCTATCCAGCTAACCGAATACTTCGGCGGATATTTTATAAAGAGATGAACGTGATCTACACCCACAGCCATGTCGATAACTTCGATATCGAGCTCTTTGCAGTTTTCTCTGATAATTTCTTCCGCTGCCTCCGCCACTTCGCCAAGCAACACCTTTCCTCTATACTTAGGGGAAAAGACTAAGTGATCTGTCAGCAATGAGACCGTATGCCTGTCATGCCTGAGTTCGTGCCTTGTTACCCTTTCCCCCTTCGCCTCCACTTCGCCCATCTCTCTTCAAGGTAATCATTGAAAATGGTAAAAACCTATAAAAACTTTTCGTTTTTTCACACGAAAAAGATATTTGTTATAACAACTTCATTTGCGAAATTAAAGAAAAAAGACCGGTAAACCTGGGGAAAGAAACCCGTATAATAGAAATCAAGTTATTCGTTTGTCATATCCCCCAGCACCTCTGCCATCGTGGCATGAAAAACCAAATCACTCTTTAGTCGCTCAACTATTCGCCGCTTTGCATATTCATCCTCCACAAATTTAACGTCACGATACGAAACGTTTTTCAACACGAGCCCAAAAGCGGGTGCTGGCTCGATACCTTCCTTTACCTTCAGGTCCAATAAATCCTCTATCCATCGTTCGTCTTTCATGCCACTGCCCACAATTCTCAATGCTGAAACTATTTTCCGCACCATCTTACGCAGAAACCCGCTTGCTTCTATGTCTATGATGACAAACGGTTTTTTAGTTTTCACCTCTATCCGCTTTATGTCCCTTGTGGTTGAATACCCTGCTACCTCGTACTCATTACCCTGAAGCAGAGAGAAGTTAGAGAAATCGTGAGTACCGACAAACAATTCCGATGCCTCTCGCATACGAGTTATATCCAAATCCAAATCAGTTTGTAAAAATAAGAAATACCTGTACTCACGGCTTATTGCATCCCTACGTGCGTTAAATCCCGAATACGGCTTTGCAATAGCCGACACCCATATACTACCATCGGGCAGCACGCTGTTTATCATTCGTGGTGTGGTATTTTGGTTTGACGTAACAAATGAAACGACCTGTGCGAGGGCATGCACGCCTTTATCGGTTCTGCCAGCAGCGGAATAATTCGCCGTTTTTCTGTCTTCAATAATGTCCTGTTTCTTTAATGCCTTGAATAGTTCTCCCTCTATGGTCGGCAGCCCGGACCGAGGTTGAATCTGAAGCCCATGATAATTAGTTCCGATATAGCCGACTTTAAGCGCTATCCTTTCTTTTTGTCTCTCTTCGTTCATCTTTCCTTCTGTAACCACAAGATTACACAGATTTTCACGAGAAAATGTGGGGATGCAAGTCAAACCTGTATTTTGCATCCTGCATTAGTTAATCAGTGTCAATAATTTATTCTCTAATCTCGTGTAATCTTGTGAAATCTCGTGGTTTTGTTTTATAACTGCTCGAAAACAAAAGCCGCTCTCAAAATCGTATCCTCCTCAAAATGCTTACCAACGAGCTGCAAGCCTATTGGCAATCCGTTTGAAAACCCACAGGGAATAGACAAGGAAGGAACACCCGCCAGATTAACGGGTACGGTATTAACGTCCGCGAGGTACAAAGAGAGTGGGTCTTTCATTCGCTCACCGAGCTCGAAAGCGACAAAGGGCATCGTGGGCATTGCTAATATGTCGTGCTTTTTTAACGCATCCTCAAATTCCGCTTTTATCCGTGTGCGCACCTTTAACGCCTTCAAATAGTATCTGCCGTAATAACCCGCAGAGAGTGCATACGTGCCAAGGATGATTCTCCTTTTTACTTCTTCGCCAAACCCCTTACCTCGTATTCCCGAAAACGTCGTATGCCAGTCTTCGTCCCTGCCGGTGCGAAGCCCGTATCTCAGTCCGTCGAACCTCGCGAGATTTGATGACGCTTCCGACATCGCGATGATGTAATACGAAGCGAGTGCGTATTTCAGGTTCAGACCACGCATGCTTATTTCATCGACAGAAGCACCGGAATCCTCGAGTTTGTGCACTGCGTTCCAGACGGATTTTTCGACGGGTGGGGAAACACCCTCGATAAATTCCTTTGGAACGCCAATCCTCATGCCTTTGACATTTATCTCTTCGCTCCCGGTGCGTTCCGCATTCATCCACCCGGGGGAACAGTAATTCACAGATGCGTTATTTTTTAGCTTTAGCTTCGCTTGTGTGGTGTCCCTCTCGTCTTTCGCAGAAATCACGTCTAAAAGCAGCGCAGTATCGGTTACGTTTGAAGCCATCGGTCCTATTTGTTCAAGCGAATTGGCATAAGCAATGAGCCCATACCTTGAAACCAGTCCGTAAGTAGGCTTCAACCCGACCACACCGCAGAACGAAGCAGGACATCGAATAGAACCTCCAGTGTCGGAGCCAAGAGCAAGCATGGTCTCGCCAGCCGATATTGCCGCAGCGCTACCGCCTGAAGAACCACCCGGCACCCTGCCGAGGTCATACGGGTTCCTCGTTGCCCCATAATAACTCGTTTCAGTTGAAGTCCCCATGCAGAATTCATCCATGTTCGTTTTACCTATAAGTATCGCTCCTTCTCGTTTCAGCGCCTCTATTACCGCAGCATCGTAAGGTGGGACATAACCCTCGAGAATTTTCGATGCACAGGTAGTTTGAATACCCATTGTAGAAATACTATCCTTGATGGCTACGGGTACGCCAAGCAGCTTTTTACGCCGGTATTCGTCTTCATTTTTCCTTTTATCCGCTTCTCTCGCCTTTTCAACTGCGTTCTCCTTGTTTAACGTGATAAAAGCATTTAATTCGCTTCGTTCTATTCTCTCGTAAATCCTGCACACCATGTCCTCACAGGAGACATCCCCACTTTTTATTCTTTCTACGACCTCTTGTGCGCACAAATTACCGTTTTTCATCTGTTCTGTTGTTTTGCTCTATTTTATTTTTTGTTAGCTTTATATATTTTTATAACTATTACGCAGATGGGAGAGGGAGATGAAAACAAAGTCATTATGTCCGGAATGTCTCGAAGTTATAGACGC
>JAUXHM010000024.1 GCA_030621535.1 Candidatus Methanophagales archaeon
CCGAACAGATTCTGACCTGATATGCTTATTGCAGTTAATAGATGCGGTGGAAGAAGCAAGTAAAACAAAAGTTGTTATTCCTTATCTGGGGTATGCGAGACAGGATAAAAAGTTCGAACCGGGCGAAGCTATATCCATAAGGGCAATTGCAAGAAGTATATGCGCTGCCGGTATAGTTGATAATATCTATGTGGTTAATGTGCACAACAGAGGCGTATTGAAGTATTTCAGCGTGGATACGAAAGAGCTGGATGCATCGTCATTAATCGGCGATTACGTTGCGAAACGGGAAATACCACATCTGGTGATAATAGGACCCGATGGAGGAGCAACAGAGCTAACAAAAGCAGTTGCCGCACCCTACGGCTTCGATTATGACGTGCTGGAGAAGACGCGGATAAGCAGTGAGAAAGTGGAAATAAAAGCAAAAGAGTTAAACGTAGAAGGGAAAAACGTCGTTATCGTAGACGACATAATTTCCACTGGTGGGACAATAGCAGAAGCAACAGACATGTTAAAATCACAAGGTGCACACGACGTTTATGTCGCGTGCATACACGGAGTCTTTGTGCAAAATGCGGTTTCGCGAATGCTACACGCGGGTGTCAAAGAAATAATTGCAACTGACACGATAGAATCGGAATTCAGCAAAATAAGCATAGCGAAAATGGTTGCTGAGAAGGGCATTGTCTAAAAATATAGTGATTTATCCACCGCGGAGAGCGCAAAATTAGAGGGTTAGTTTATTAGCGGTTCAGCTCGTTAGCTAAACATCCAAACCTCTAAACCGCTAAACCGCTATCTTCCGTGTGCTCTGCGGTAAAATTTAAGGATATAGCGATTTTACTATAAAATTCGACTGTGCCTATCAAATGTATATATAGCATAAGGCACATATAGCATAGAAATATAATGGAGGTGAAATAAAAAAAATGGCTTTTGATTTGCTAATCGGGATAGTATTTGTAGCAGTGATTATACTGGCATCGTCGATAAAGATAGTGAAGGAATACGAGCGGGGCGTAATATTTCGGCTTGGACGTTTGGTGGGCGCAAGGGGACCGGGGCTGTTTCTGGTCATTCCAATGTTTGAAAGCATGGTAAAGATAGACTTAAGAGTCTGTGTTTTCGACATTCCGCCACAAGAAGTCATAACGCGCGATAACGTCACAGCCAATGTGAATGCAGTCGTTTACTACCGCGTGCTTGACCCAGAGAAGGCGGTAACCGAAGTGGAGAGATATGACTATGCCACCTCTCAAATCGCGCTGACCACGATGAGAAGCGTGATAGGGCAGGCGGAACTGGACGAATTGCTCTCTAAACGCGACAAGCTAAACAAACAGTTGCAGACGACAATTGACGAAGCGACAGACCCATGGGGAATAAAAGTATCTGCGGTGGAGATAAAGGACGTTGGACTGCCAAAAGATATGCAGCGTGCAATGGCAGCACAGGCAGAGGCAGAAAGAAATAAGAGAGCACGAATTATCACTGCGGATGGTGAGTTTCAGGCGGCGAAGAAAGTTGCAGAAGCGGCAAACGTCCTGCAAAGCGAAAAAGGCGGGATGTTCATTCGAACGTTACAGACAATAAAAGAGGCAACGGAGGAAAAAGCTACTACGGTCGTCATTCCGTTCCCAATAGAAATGCTCGAAGCTTTTGGACACCGATTCGAGACAAGCTCCGAATCTAAAAAAGAAACAGCGAAAAAAACTGAATAAGAAAAAATAACTTTTTATTTTCTTTAATCAAACTTTCTTTTAGAAAGTTTGATGGGGAAGCAATTCTTAGAAATAACCGAGAAAAAGGAAGTAGAAGAACTAATCACCGAACTCAGCGCTAAAATCGCTGCTGAGATAGCGATAAAGGTAAAGGCAGAGAAAGTGAGCCTCGGTGACGGCGAAGGCGAAGCACTCGGTAGAATTGCTTCCACCGATATTTTTTCCACTCTTGATATCCCCCCTTTTGACCGTGCTACTATGGACGGCTATGCAGTTATAGCTTCCGATACGTTTTACGCTGCTGAGGATAATCCCTCGCTGTTGATTGTGAAGGGCAATATCCAGGCAGGTGAGTTCCCTTCGTCTTCACAATACGTAGAAAAGGGCTATTGCACGGGCATATCTACCGGTGCACCTCTTCCGAAAGGCGCGAATGCCGTTGTAAAAGTCGAAAACACGTCTGACTACGAAGAAGAAGGCGGAGGCGCAGGAGGGAAAAACAGAAAGATAAAAACGGTAAAGATATACAAACCCGTAGCTCCTGCTGAATACATCATGTTCGCAGGCTCGGACATAAAGCGAGGGGAGAAGATAGTAGTAAAAGGAACACGGCTAACGCCGAGAGAGACCGGTGTATTGGCTGCATGCGGGATACGAGAAGTAGAAGTACGTAAAAAGCCCTCAGTAGCCGTTATATCCACGGGCAACGAATTAGTAGCACCCGGAACTCGAGCCGCTACCACCACGCTTGAACCCGGGAAAATATATGACGTTAATGCACAAACCGTCTGCGATTCCGTCAGGGAAGTCAGCTCTGGCTGTGTTCCTTTATTTCTCGGAGTTGCTAAAGATAATCTGGAAGATTTATCTGCAAAGCTCAACGAATCGCTTGCAAAAGGAGCAGACGTTATAATATTCTCCGGTGGAACGTCTGCGGGTGCTGGTGACCTGCTGCCCACGGCGATAGAACGTTTGGGCGAGATTCTCGTTCACGGTGTTGACATAAAACCTGGAAAGCCTTTCATACTTGGGATGGTCCAGGGGAAGCCCGTATTTGGATTGCCCGGTAATCCCACTTCCGCATTGGTTACCTTCAACCTTTTCGTTGCTCCTTTGCTACGCCGTATATCGGGCGATTATTTTTATAAATGTCGAGAAGGTAAACAAAATTTGGAGAGGAGAAAGAAGGTAAAAGCGACGGCAGCGGTTAGAATTTTTTCCGAGAAGGGTCGGAACGAATATGTGCTAGTAAAAGTAAATCTAGCGAAAACGAAAACCGCGGAAGAAGGTAATTTGCTCGTTTATCCTATTCTTACAGGTTCCGGTGCAATCACCACGCTATCAAATGCCGATGGATACATATTCGTGGAGAAAGGGAAAGAAATAGTAGAGGAGGGGGAGGAAGTAGAAGTTGATGTTTTTAGTCAAGGTTTTTACTAAGCCCTTACAGGGCTTGCGGGGCGGAGCCCCACATAGGTAAAAAAGTTGTTGGTAAAGCTTTTCTTTTTTTCACAATATAAAGATTTGGAGAGTTCTCAAATAAGTCGCCATACCCCTACTTAAAGTACAAAGTCCGATACTTTTCCCCCCTCTTTCCCCTTTTTCTTTCCTTCTTCCACTCCCCTATCTTTTCATTCAACAACTGCCCATCCACAAAAGCGAAATCGCCTCCGCTTTCGCCCTCACTTTCTTCTTTTAACAGCAACGGTATTTCACCAGAAGTAGAAAAAGCAGGAATCCCTGATTCGAAAAACTTATCCGCCGCGAAATGCGACAGCTCCTTATCATATATCACCGCTGCAACGCCTTTGCTCGCCAATAATTCCGCTGTGCTTGCTCCGCCACCACTGCCATCCTCAAGGAATACCACATCCCCTTTTTTCAACCCGTATTTCCTGTCCGTATCCAGTATTGCATTCCGACTGAAAGAGCGTATCACTTTTATCTTTTTTCCTCCTTTTACCTTCACTTCTCGTTTACCTTTTAACTCCTCCACGATTTGCCTTAATTCTGCATTCTCCCCCTCTCTCGCTTTTAGTTCCTCTTTCAGCCTTTTTATCTCCTTTTCTCTCCTAGTTATCTCCTCTGTCTCTTCTATCTCACGCTTCCTTGCGGTTTTCAGTGTCGCTACTCGAGAATGCAAATTCGCTAATTCTGCTTCCTTTTCCTCCAACCTCGTCTTAAGAGCCGCTGTGAGCTCTTCTAGCATCTCTATCTTATCGTCCTTACCTTTAATAATTCTACGTAATCTGAGCTCATTTTCATCAGTTCGTTCACTGCCCTTTTTCATGGCTTGCATATCGCCGCTCTCCTTCCTCCTGGCATCCCAAGTCTTCATCCCCTTCTCCGCCTCTTTATCCTCTTTAGCACGGATTAATCGGTCTATCGCAGCACTTATGGACACGCCTTTAATCACCATCGCTTTTACTTCTTCTACGTCCACACCCGCCGGCGTCTTCTTCTGCACCTGCGAGAATTTCTTCTTATATCGCCGGAATGCATTAACGCAGGCGGCCAATGCGTCACGCTCATGCACATTTTTATATTCATACCCCTCTGCTTTCGTCAGTGCAATCTTCTCTTCCGTTGACAGCGATTCGTCTAATTCGTGAACGGGTGAAGAGAAAATACGGCTTATCCTTTTTACCGTTGAAGGTGTGGGTGTAACGTCAGATGCCACTATCAAAGGGTTTCCTCGTGCTATTATCCGTTCTATCACATCGGAGCACGAATAATTTTTTGAGCTGAATACTTCTATTGGTTTTCCATCGAGGTCAATTATGGCTACCCCTATCGTAGTGCCCGGGTCTATGCCGACGATGATGTATCTTCGAAATTTCGCAGATGAATATGCCATGATTAAAGATATAGAATATAGAATAAGGCACTATCCAAATCTAAAAATCTATTGATTTCCCACCGCGGAGAGCGCAGAGTACGCAGAGTTACTTATGCCTTTGCGTTCTCCGTGTGCTCTGCGGTGAAATTTAAGGATGTAAATCGACCATGCCAAAAAAGAAAAAATAAAAGAAAAGCCCGATGAGCGGACTTTTCTATACCGCGAAATCCAACTGTGCATACACCTGTCTGTCTCTGAAATTCCGCAACGACATCGCGCCTGACGGGCAATAAGAAGCGCAACTTCCGCAGCCGATGCATCCGTCTCCGGTCTTCGCAACCTTCTTTGTTCCGCCTACCACCGTGGTCACACCGAAAGTAACCACCGGTACCGGCTCTTCGGTCAGTTCTATCGCCTCGACCGGGCATATCGCTTCACATACGCCGCATCCTGCACATATCTCCTCGTCAACCACCGAAGTCATCGCCGGCGTCTCGAGGAAATCTTTCGCCAGTAGCACACATGCCCTCGACGCTGCCGCACTGCTCATTGCGAGGCATTCGTCTATCATCGCGGGATAAACTGCCGAACCGCAGATAAACACCCCTTCGTTCACCGTGTCAACAGGAGTCAGCACCATCTTTGGCCTCTCCGGCTTCTCCATAAAGAATCCCTTTTTCAATGGAATCATAAACATCTTGCTTAGTCTCTCGTTCTCCTCCGCAGGCATCGTCGGTGTGCTGAGCACCACCAAATCAGGCTTTATCTGTATCTCATCATTGAATATCACGTCATAGACCGAAACAATCCCATCTTCGTATTTCGGTGGTTTCTCCTTGTCATATCTGAGGAATATCACGCCTTTCTCACGTGCATCTTTGTACAGCACTTCCCACTTACCGTAGGTCTTTATGTCCTGGTACAGCACGAATACATTCGCATCCGGGTTCTTCTCTTTCGCTTTTAACGCACTATCCACTACCTCGATGCTGCTGTACCTTGCAGTTACGCCTTCCCCTGGCACATCTTGAATCAATGCGATTGTATTTGCATCCAGCTTACCTGCCAGCATCTTTCCAAATTCGCTTACCGTCGTCACGTTCTTCTCTTTGCCATATCCGAAGTAACCTTCAGGCACGAAATCACGCCTCGCTCCTGTTGCAATCACACAGGCGCCAAATTCTATCTCCGCATCCTCAGCCGAACCCTCTGCGACTATCTTCGCTTTAAACGAACCTGCTCTTCCCACTATTTCTTCTTCTTTCACCTTCGTGTGCACGTTTATTCGCTCATTAGCTGTTACTTTATCAACTAACTCTTTCAAAACGTCCGCAGCTTGCTCACCGCCTGGTCCCTGTAATTCTGTGGTCTTCTTCAAACCGCCACCCAGTTCTGCTCCTTTCTCCACTAAATGGACTTCATACCCTGCGTCTGCAATTCCAAGTGCTGCGTTCATTCCCGATATGCCACCACCAATAACAAGCGCTTTCGGTATCACGGGATACCGTTCAACCGGTATTTCCTCGAGATACTTCGCTCGTTCCGCGGCCATTTTCAGCATATCTACCGCCGCTTCTGTCGCGTCTTTGGGGTCTTGCACCCACGCACATTGCTCTCGTAGATTTACCATCTCCAGTAAATACGGATTTAGTCCTGCTCCGGCACATGCGTCCCTGACCATGTCTTCACATTCTCTCGGCGACTGCCCTGCAAATACTATCCTGTTCAATCTCTGGTCCACTATTCCGCTCTCTATCGCGTCCATCGCCTCCTTCAGTGTGCTCGTTTCGCTGTTCACGTATGCAACGTCCTTTAATTCGTTGATTCGTTCCGCGACCGCAGGTATATCTACGGTATTCGCCACTTCGCCTTCACAACCGCAAATGAATACGCCCGTCTTCAGTTCATCGCCAACTTCAATAAATTTGTGCTCCTCCTGCCCCGGAATTGGTTCCGTGCGCTGTGAAAGTCCTGCAGCTTTTAATGCCGCACCGCTCGCCTGTGCAACGCTTTCCCGCACCTTCATCGGTGCCGTTGCCGTTCCACACGCTAAAATACCAGGAACACTCGTTTCCAGCGGGCTCGTTAGGCTCGTTTCAATGTATCCGTATGTATCTGTTTTCACGCCCGTTATTTCTGCAAGTTTGCCCATGGTTTTTGACGGCAGCAAACCAACCGCAAGAACCACCATATCAAGCTCGAGTTTTTCTATCGTCCCCTTCTCAAGGTTCTCGAACTTAACGGTCAACGCCCCTCCTTCGGGTATCACCTCAGGAACCCGTGACCTTATGTATTTTACGCCATATTTGTCCTTTAACTCTGCCACTAATTCCTCGTCTTTTCCAAATACCCGGATGTCCATGTAGAAGATGTAAATCTCCACGTCCGGGTATCGCTCTTTTACTTCCCACGCCTCTTTCGCTGTGTATGCGCAGCACGCTGTAGAACAAATCTCGTTCTCCTGGCATCTTGAGCCAACGCACTTGATAAATCCTAACCTCTTTACTCGCTTACCGTCCGATGGTCTCACCAATTCCCCGGTTTCACTTACCGTAGCAGCTTTGAGAATCCCCTCGAAATCCAGTGAGACTACAACGTCCGGACTTCCAAATCCGTAACTCTTCGCTACTTCCGGAATGTCGTAGCCCGGCGCCAACACCACGCTCTCCACCCCTATTTCATTGCCCGACACGCTCAGCTTGAAATCTCCCGCTGTGCCTGACAAACGCTCTAACTCGCTCGACAGCATCAAATCTATGTTTGGATGGTTTTCCACTTTGGCTATGTATGGCGACAACCCCATCTGACATTCCGCAAGCTCCCCCATCTTTCCTCCAAGCTCGGCATTCTTTTCTATCAAATGTACTTTATAACCCGAATCCGCAAGGTCAAGAGCGGCTGTTATTCCTGCAACTCCTCCCCCTATAATTGCTATTCCCATTTTCACACCACCTTCCCAAGTATTTCTTTCGTATCCACGGCATTTTTATTAAGCCCGAGTTTGTTCGGTTCTATTCCAAGCGCGAGACCCAACAACTGCGTGATGTAAACAACGGGCATTCCTATTGTGACGTCTAACGCCTTTTCTATATCCGCCTGCTTGCCGTCCAGCATCATGCCGCACAGCGGGCATGCGAGTGAAATGCAATCCGCACCCGCATTCTTCGCAACGTCCAGTATCTTCCGCGCCATGTCAAATGCTATGTCCCCCCGCGTCATCATCAGAGGCCCACCGCAGCAGACCGTCTTCATGTAATTGAAATTTGGCACAATTTCGCCGCCTATCAGCTCTATTAACTTGTCCATCAAAACCGGATTGTCGGGGTCATCAAAAGCCGTCTCTGGCGGTCGCCCGATATAACATCCGTAATACGGTGCAACTTTCACGTTCACCTTCTTCTCCAGCTTACTTGAAATCTCATCCAGGCCTATGTCGTTCACGAAGACGTCCAGCACGTGTTTCGTTTTTATCGTACCGTTATAGTCCAGCGAGCTGTCTATCCCCTTTAGTTTCGTACGCAGAGCTTCATCTGCCTTCAATGCCCTGTTACTACGCTCTAAATTGTAATAGCAGATGCTGCACGGAGTTACAATGTCCAAATCTTCTTTCTCGGCAATCGCAAGATTCCGCGCGTTTAACGCATACACTACTCTCGGGTCCTCTACTTCCGCAGCACCACAGCAGTTCCAATCCTCTACCTCAACCAGCTCAACGCCTAACTTCTCAAACACCGCTTCGGTTGACATGTGCTGCTCTATCGCCGTCGCCTCGGAAGGACAGCCGGGATAGTATGCGAGTTTATCTACACTCATTTCTCTTTCCCCTCCTCTCCCAGTTCCTCAAATATCTTCTTCATCACGTCCTTCTGCTTTATCTTCGATGCGAGCATTCCTTTAACCGGACTGCCACCGCCAAGTGGCCCCATTTTTCCTTTCAAAAACATCCGCATCCCGAAATCCTTGTAATCTTTCATCATCGCCAGCATTCCCTTAATAAAGGAACCTTCTTTCTTCGGATAATATTCCATTGCCAGCCCCATATCGTAGAGCCGTCCGAACTTCTTCAGCTGATGCTGGAATGCCTTATCAAACAGTGGTCTGGGGCTGTCTATCTTCAAGTTACCCGCTTCCTCTTCTCTCTCTGCTATTCGCCGTAGCGCACCCAGCACATCGGCAATCCGCACGTCCTGCGGACACCGAGCCGTGCACGTCTGACAGATAAGACAAACCCACAAATCAGGATTTGATAAAACCTCCTCCCGCATTCCTAACAAACTCATCTGGATGATTTTCCTCGGATTGTAACCTGGAACGAATTCGGTAATTGGACAACCAAGCGTGCAGGTGCTGCACTGAAAACATGACGCGAGGCGTTCTCCGCCCGCCTCGCTCATTATCTCGTTCTTGAAGTTCGGGTCCAGCTCCCATGTTTTTATTGGCATTTTACCCTTTTTTACCCTTTACCTCAACTTGTCTTCCAGCTCTTCCTCTTCGTATGTAGTGAATGGTAGTGGTTCCTCAACGTCCTTACCCGGCACGTACTCGAAAATCTCCTGCACCTTCTCCGCAATCACTGGATAAAGCCTTGTCAGTGGGATGTCCTTTGGACAGGCATCCTCACAGGCACCACAGCCGACACAGGTCGTGCTGACATGGTAAACGCGCGTGAGATGATACATCAATTGATTTGCCGGGACCGCTATCGCACCTCTTAACTCCGCTATGTTCAATAAGTCCCCGCCAACCGGTTTCCCTAAGGGTTGCTCGAAGAAGCATTCCTTGCAGTAGCATACGGGACACATCTCACGGCAGTTCTTGCATACTATGCAGTCCCTCAAGAACTCCTCTAATGCTTCCACACTGCTTATCTCTGGTAGCGCCTCTTTCTTCTTCTTCGCTTCTGCTGCAATCTTTTCGGTTTCCCCGCTTCTGTCTATATCCTTATCCTCCAGCGAAATATCTTCGATAGCCGACAATGCCTCAACGCCCATGTCCGTTATTCCCACAACTACCACATTATCACCGTCCTGCTTCACAATTCCTATATCTCCGACGTCTGCAAGCCGTTTGTCACATATCTCACACGCTTCTCGTATCGCAATCCCTTTTCCTTTCAGTTCCTCTATCTTCGCACTATCCACCCAATCACCTATCTCTTCAGCGTGGTCTGCGTAATCCTGATTCTTAAAGGCACCTGAGCAATCTACGCTTATTAGAAGCACACTCTCTTTGTCCATTTGTTTCAACTTTATCAATTCTATCGCTGCGCGTATCTCACATGGCTTTGCCACAATTCCTATCTTCTCCTTTATTAGCCACCCCTTCACGACGTTTGCAGCATTTACAGAGAACGAGGGAGCAAATATAGCGGGCACTGGCGATTCTATCTTATCCTTGTCCGTTACCATCATGTATGCCACGTTATTTCCTACTCGATGTGGCAGAACCAGACAGTCCACGGCTTTCTTATCAAGCAATCCCTTAAATAACCCTTCTAAATCCCCTGATTTCAGTTCTACTCCTTTCATAGTACCTTACCTCTCAATGGACTGGGTCCCAACTCCTTTATTTCTTCCGATAGTCCCTTCATCGTATTCGCAAATTTCTCCCCCTCTGACGCGCTTATCCAATACGATTTAAACCGATTGTCCAGCCCGAGCTGCTTCAGGATTGTCCGTATCGCCGCTATCCTGCGCCTGGCATAGAAGTTCCCTTTTATATAATGACACTCGCCCGGATGACACCCGCTAAAGAAAACGCCATCCGCACCATTTAGTAACGCTTTGAGCACAAACATCGGATCCAACCTCGCTGAACACATAAGCCTTATTATCCGAGAGTTTGGTGGATATTTCTTACGTGACGTCCCCGCAAGGTCAGCAGCGGCGTATGTGCACCAATTACAGGTAAACCCGACTATTTTCGGCTCGAACTTCTCTTCCTCTTTCTTTGTCGTTTCTTCTCCCATTTTTCTCCTCCTTTTTTCCCCATTATTTTTGCAACTATAAATATTTTTCGCTTTTTTAATT
>JAUXHM010000069.1 GCA_030621535.1 Candidatus Methanophagales archaeon
TTTTAATAACCTTCTTTGCTTCACTTTTAGGAATAACCCTGAGGTCTATCACTTTCCCTACGATTCCCCCTATCTCTCCAATATCTTGAAGATGCTTCTCTTGTGCTATCGCAGACACACTCAACTCCCCCTTTTAAATCAGCTTCGCGTTCACCAACCCATCCTGACCAGGTCTGCTTGTAACGACGGCATCGCCAATTTCAGTCTCTACCACCGCGCCCTTCGTGGTTATATTCCGCCTTGCGAAGAAGGGATTTGCAGGATTGCTTTTCACAGCCATTATCTTAACTCTTTTCGTGGTTCCGCTTTTCGCGTCCGCGACGTTTGCAAATTCGCATCTGTACAGTCGCATTTTCTCGTTGCCTCCTTGCGTTCGTATTTTTTTCCGTCGTACAGCACCAACAGTAGTATCTGCTGCGGGTCTACCGGCTTCATGCTCCTTCTTTCTACGATGAGCGTGGAGCCTTCCCCCTGTGCATTTCCTCTTTGACCTACCTTGCCATCTCATTTTTTTAGTTCACGGTCCTATAAAACCACATTTCTCACACCTATATAAATTACTTTGCTTTCTACACTTTGCGCATCTTCCTATTTCCACCTTTCCGCAATTAGGACACAGAAAAGCGGTGAAGCCCTTCTCCAACAGCTTTACTCCGCAGGACGTGCAATACTCGGTCATAACATGCTCCTTTTCTTTTTATTTTGATTTCCCCTTTTTCATTCGCCGTCGCCTTCGACATATCCACCACGGTGGACGGCATACTATATTTACACTTACCACCATTTATAATAATACCTAACTCTACTTTTAGTTTTAGTTCTACTTCCACTTCTTCTATACAGGTCGGTGGATTTCTACCTGACACATTCGCACTGGTCGCGGTTATAGGTCCCGTTTCTTTTATTATGCGGGTTGCGATTTCATTATCCGGGAATCTCACGCCGACGACCTCCGATGCCGCGGTTAAAATGGCAGGCACAACGTCCTTTTTCCTGAGCAATATCGTGACAGGTCCGGGCAGCAGTTCGGCTATGATTTCAAAGTATTCAGAATCAATATCCGCAACTTCGTGCAGCATCTCGAAGGAAGAAACAGCGATGGAAATAGGTCGTGATAAATCTCTTCTTTTTATTTTATATACGTTCTGCACTGCTGCTTCGGAGAACGCATCAGCTCCCAATCCATAGACCGTTTCTGTTGGGTAAACCACCATGCCGCCGTGTTTTATTATTGCTGTAGCGGTTCTTATTTGGTCTTCTATATCGTTTATATCGTTTTGCATTTTGTATGTAGGTTCAAGTTCTCCTGATAAGTTTGCTCACCCATTGCATAAACTTCTTGAAATTTTCCTCGGGTGAAACATTTTCCTCTAACACATGATCCTCAATGACATTCTCTTCTGAGCCGAAGTGAATATGTCTCGGGAAAGTCTTGATGCTTTTGTGATGCGGTGCGGTGTCAATTCTGTAAATCTTATTGCCCCTCTGCCAGTGAAAAGAGAACTTAGCCTCCACCGGATACCTCACGTCAATCCAAGAGCCATCAATCAAAATCAACCTCACCCTATCTGCATGAAGTTCTACATCTACAACGATATCTGAGAATTCCTCTTGTGCTATCTTTAAAAACGCTAAATACCTGCGGAACATTAAATCTCCCCGATTAAATCACTTGCCAGCTTTTTCATCTCTTCTATATTGCCTCTCAATGCTAAAGCAGATAAGAAATCCTCGTAAGAAGGGTGTTCAGGCAGCTTTCCCTCTTCTATCTCTTTCTCTATCTCTTCGGGCTCTTTTACCTTGTGTTTAGAAAGTATCCTTTCAAGTTCCCTTTTTTGGTCAATTATCTCCTTTACAATTATGATAGGCACTAATTCCCTCTTTACAGCGGACATGATTTTTATTTCGCTCTCGAAGTATTTAAATATTTCGCTCATCAAAAGTTTAAACATTATCGTTGCTTTTTATTCGAATACCGTAAAATCACACACACATAAAAATCTGGCTGTCAAAATGACCGCAATTCTTATAACTTCGCCGTGCAGACTCCATTTCGCACTTATAGACCTGAACGCCGAGCTCGGCAGAGTGGACGGTGGAATAGGCGTGGCATTAAACGAGCCTTCGTTGACAATAGAGGCCTCCGCAGTTGATAAGGCGGTTGAGCGTGAAGAGAACCCCGAAGCAGTCGTTCCTGTATTGAAACGGATACGAAGTCGAATAGAGCCAGAGCTAAGGGGACATTACCGTGTAAAGATTCGGAAGCCCCTGCCATCGCACGTGGGTTTGGGCTCGCAGACACAATTGTCGTTATGCATAGCAAAAGCAATATCCGTGCTGGAAAGCCGAAGCTATAGCGCAGTGGAATTAGCAAAACTGGTGGGTAGAGGCGGCACTTCGGGGATAGGCACCGCTGCTTTCGCTAAGGGTGGTTTCATCTTGGATGGGGGACATGCCTTTCAGAAGGCTGAGGCTAAAAGCATGAAGAAACAGAAAAACGGCGAGCTAAAAACGAGTTTCCTGCCTTCTTCGGCATCAACGGTTTCGCCTGCTCCTGTTCTGTTCCAGCATCATCTTCCTGAAAACTGGTTCTTTGTCCTTGCGATACCTGATGTGAAGAGGGGCGCACACGGACCTGAAGAGGTAGACATTTTCACGCGATATTGTCCCGTAAAAAGCGAAGAGGTAGGCGAAATCAGCAGGATAGTACTTATGCGGATTCTGCCTGCCGTGCTTGAGAAGGATATAGATACTTTTGCTGCGAGTTTAACCACGCTGCAGCAGGTAGGATTCAAGAGAATAGAGGTGGAGCTTCAGCACGACATAATAAGGAGGTTGTTCAGCTTCTTCGATGCTCATGCGTTAGGTCACGGAATGTCATCTTTTGGTCCCACAACGTATGCGATAGTAGAAGGCGAGAAAAGAGCAAAGGAACTCGCAGCGATGACAAAGGAGTTCCTGGATGCAAACGGTGTACGAGCTCTGGTGACGTATTCGAATGCAAATAATAGAGGTAGTGAAGTGAGCAAAAAAGAACTATAGTCATTCCGAAAATTATTAACCACCAGATTACACAGATTTTCACAAGATTATTTATAAAACTTTTTTTGTTTTTTCTTTTAACATTGAATGACTATAAACAAAGATTGAGACCGTCTTAAAACTCTGTGGTCTCGGCGCTCTCCGCGGTGACAAATCATTTACTCGATTTTTAGACTGTGCCACCTCGCCCAGAATGACTCAACACAGCTCTTATCAATCCAACGGGTCCCGTCATCATCATATCGCCTCCTGGAGCGGAGAAAATACCGAGTCCTTTCATTCTCCCTCGTTTTGGTCCCGTCACCGAAATTATCTCAGGTTGGTTTTCGCCTGTTACGGATGCTCCGTGCCCGCCGTCATCAAAAACCTCTTTAAATGTTATCGTTCCCTGTGAAAGTTTATCCATATAGTAACCGAGTTTTTGCTTGTCAAGGTATTTTGTGTGATGTTCAAAAACACCTATTATTCGCGTCTCATCCAGCGACATCGCAATAGTATGCGCATTGCCAACATTTATGCACATTCGTTTCTTCTTCGCTTTTACCCGTTCATCTTCAAGCGAGCCCAATACCGCCGCAGGTCCGGTGTCCATCAAAAGTATATGCCCCTTGTGCCACCGTTTCACCGATTCAAAAATCGAGTTCATCCGGCTAAGATTTTCCGGCACACGATCGAAATATGCAAACGATTCTATCTCTTTTCCCACGTGCTCCTCGATTAACTGAAACCTGTTCTCTCTATCGGTAACGCCGGGTGGTGCTACGCCATGGTCCTGAACCGCTATTGCAATAACGTCAAACGATGTATCCATGCCAAACGAGGAAAAAAGAGGCAGAAGCCCGAGATTGAAGTCAGCAATCCTTATTGGTTTCGCTATTTCACTCATGTTCTCGACTTCACCCTCGGATATAATCTCGATGCCGTGGCTTCTAACGATTCCTAAATCGTCTCTAAGAGTCCTTGCAGCTTTCTCTGTCATGTAAACCCGGTGTTTCTTGAGATGCTCGAGCACGGCACGAGTGAACGGTCCGCCGCCCATTGTATCGCCAAAGATTACCAAATCCTCATTGGATTTTCTTATTTCGGAAGCGAAGAAGCGCGTGGGGGAAGGTAGAACGAGCTTGTAAGCGTTATCGAATCCTGTATCTTCGTTATACACCATTATATCCTGTGTTCCAGCTCCAATGTCTATGGCGAGTATGTTCAACATTTTTTCCCTTTACAAAATAATCTCTCTTCAATAAAATATAGTCATTCCGAAAATTTCTAAGAAAAGGTTTTTTGTGAAATCTCGTGGTTTTGCAATTTGTTATCGGAATGACTATAATTTGATTTGTAATTAATTGCTGACCACCAACAACCCCTATCTGCCTATTGGCTGTTGGCTACTGGCTATTATTGGTGGTGATTGGATTTGTGGGCTCAGATGTTCAGCGCGAATAAATAACTCCTTTACTTTCTTCCTTTTCCTTTTTCCATCGGATATTTTCACGATGAATGCCCTTCCTCGCTCTCCTATTACCTTGCCGGTCATACCGTGAAATCTTTGATGCGGCATACCCTTATGAACGCTCGGGTCAATGCGAATGTGTACGCTTTCGCCGGGTTCAAACTGCTGGATTGCTTTGCTTATGGGTGATAGCCCACGTGCTCTTTTTGGCTTACTCAACTTTTTCCTTGTTCTTTTTCGCTCCCCGTGTGAACGTGCCATTTGTTTGTTCTACCTCCGCTCAGATTTATCAAGTATAAAGTTAATAGAGTATAAACACATCTTCTATATATAAAGAAAATAAATTATCCAATTAAATCGAATAATTAATAAGGAGGGCGGATGTAAAAATGCTTATTGAATTGCCAAGACAAACGGAAGTATTTGGGTCGGTAAAAATCCACGAGCTGCAGCGCATATTGAAACTGGATTCTGGCGGCTTTGAAAATCCAATAGCAAAGGACATTCCATTTGACGAACTTAAAGATGTTCTGAATCGTTTCGCAGTTGTTATACCCGTAAAAGACGAGAAAATACATTTGCTGGATGGCGTTTTAAGAGCTATCCCCTTTGACTGCTCTGTGATTGTGGTATCAAACAGCGGGAGGGATAATCATGACCTATACAAAATGGAAAAGGAAGTGATAACAAGACTCCACGAGCTGACACAGCAAGAAGTTCTCCTCATACACCAGAAAGACCCTGAAGTGGGCTTTGCTTTTTATGACGCTGGATACGACTATCTTCTCGATAAGGATGATTTAGTCAGGGATGGGAAGTCCGAGGGTATGATTATGGGCATGCTGCTTGCGAAATCACTGGGCAAAGATTTTGTCGGGTTTGCGGATGCCGACAACTATATCCCGGGTTCTGTGCGTGAGTATGTGCTGGATTATGCAGCGGGATTCTGTATGTCTGAATCGCCCTACAGCATGGTACGACTTCACTGGCGATACAAGCCGAAGGTAGTGGAAGAGCGACTTTATTTCAAAAAGTGGGGCAGGGTAAGTGAAACGACAAACAAGTATCTCAATCTCCTGCTATCAACCAACTCAGGATTTGAAACGGGCGTTGTAGTAACGGGAAATGCGGGCGAGCATGCGATGACGACAAAGCTCGCGGACATAATGAGCTATTCGACCGGTTTCTCAATCGAGCCCTATCACTTCGTTTATTTGTTTGATGAATTTGGGCTGAAAGCGGAGAAAATGGCGTATCCAGATGCAGCAAATGCAGGAATTGAGATTTTTCAGATAGAGACCTTAAACCCGCACCTACACGAGGAAAAGGGAGAGGAGCATATTAAGGACATGCTGCTTGGCTCAGTTTGCACGATTTGCAACAGTAAGCTCTGCAATGATTACGTGAGGTCAAAGGTGCTTGAGGAGCTGGGAGATGTTCTGGATACGTGGGAAAAACCACAGGGGGTTACGGTAATGCCTCCTATTGGTGGAATTGACGCAGACAGATTTATGAACGTGCTGGAAAGGAAATCCGAAACATTAGTAAGGTATGAAAAAACGAGACGCTAAGTATAGGTGATAGGATAGAAATGAAGCAAGTTCTCTTTACCGACCTTGACGGAACCATGCTTGACCTCTATGACTATTCGTTTGATGCCGCTCTTCCTGCTCTGGAAGCGTTGAAGACGAGAAAGATACCCGTTGTGTTCTGCAC
>JAUXHM010000075.1 GCA_030621535.1 Candidatus Methanophagales archaeon
CTTTGTAAAGTTGCCTGCATTCATTTTTACCAGGGGCTGTATCCGAGGACAATTACGACTGCGACTGGTGAAAATGTCACGATATACAAGCCGCTGAGGAGAATAGTCGTGCTGAATACTGATGTTGCGGAAACGATTCGTGTTTTAGGAGCCGATGACAGAATAGTTGGCATTAGTGACACGATAGCAAAAAGAACTGATTACTTCCCTATGATAAGTAAAAAACCGATAGTCGGGGGATGGAAGGAGATTGACCCTGAGGCGGTGCTGCAATTAGAACCTGATGCGGTATTTGCGTATGGGACATGGCCGGGTCCTGAATACATAGAGGACAAACTCCCCCCGACCATAACGGTCATCCGATTGGACTTCTTCAAGCCAGAAGAACTCAGAGAGGGAATGGAAACGTTCGGCTATTTACTTGGGGAAGAATCGAATGCAAATAAATACCTCGAATGGCATGATAAATATGTTGGAGTAGTAGAAGATAAAGTGTCAGAGATTCCAGAAGATGAGAAGCCAAAGGTTTTCCTCGATAAGAGCAATGTGGACTCAATAAGTGAACGTAAGACGTATTCAGAAGGAACAGGAATGCATCAGCTTTGTGAGCTCGCAGGCGGGGGTAACATAGCCCTAACAGCAGAGCTTGTGGGACCATATCCGACAATAGACACAGAAAAGATTTTAGAGCAAGACTCAGACATTATCGTTGGGCTTTCTCGCAAGGGTGGTTACAAGACCGACGATGAATCAGGGATGGAGGAAGAATATAAGAGGATAATAGGATTACCCGGATTTGGTAATGTAACAGCAGTGGAAGACGAGCGTGTTTATTTAATGGATGGAAGCATCTCTTTTGGCTCTGTATATCCTGTTGGTCTCGCATACATGGCAAAGTGGTTCTACCCGGAAGAATTTGAGGACTTAGACCCACAAGCAATTCATCAGGAATACGTGGATAAATTCTGCGGTATAGACTTCGATGTGACGAAGCATGGAGTGTTTGTGTATCCACAGGTGAGCTGAAGATGCTCTGTTCCCACATCCGAGATACAATCAAAAAACATCAGTATTTATAAATAAGTATTATAGGTTATAAAATATCAACCTTATTGTATCACCTAAGAAAAGATGCTCGGGGGAAAAGAGGGGGAAGAAGAGATGCGTATGAAAAAGGTCATCGGTGTGGCAGCGGTAATTACGGTAATAATGGCGATAGTGCTTATCGCTTTTTCTTCTACGGTATCAGCAAATGCTGTCGACAGAACCTTTGATAGAGAGGGCGGCGTGATAATATACAACGGTACATGCCCTACTAAGGCAGATAGTGACCCAATTAAGATTTCTGCGTATGAAGGAGAAAAAATCTATTTTAAAAGTAAAACCTCTCGTTATTCGTATAATGTCACCGTCTCAGGACCATATAAAAGTGACGGCAAGAGTGTATCCGGCTGTGCTGACTATTCCATAACAGCAGACAAGCGCTGGGATTCAGACGGTATGAAAACTGGCTACTTCTTTAAAGTTTACGATGCTGAAGGTGATGGTTGCTGGTTCAGCGTTGATAAACAGTCTTTCAGTTTGAAGCTTGTGGACGATATAGATAAAGTGCAAGAGAAAGCAAGTTTCAACCTCACACTAAAAACGAACAACAAGAAGGGGGGTGTGATGAAGCTAACTATCGAAGACAATGAAGGATATTCGATAACAAATGCCAACGGCACAGACATATACGAGGTTCTTGTGAATTACACAGGGAGGGAATTTACCACTGACCCTGCTGGTGGAATAAAACATGATGCAGAAGGGAAGCTTGTTTTCAACACAAAGCAACTGGACATGAGAAAGGGTAAATACGAGATAATCTTGGAGGACTATGCAACAGAGGAGGAGAAGACAGTGGATATAGAAGTTGAGAAGTGGTATCTGGAAATGGAGTGTAGCGATGAAGTCGTAAAGGGCTGGGAGGATATTATTATTACATTACAGAGCTCGTTCTTGGATAAAGAAGTGAATGTAACCGTTGGAGACTTCTACAATGAGTCAAAGAAGCTTGACGATAAAGGCAAGAGAAGGATAAAGATTCCTACAAAAAATGAGGACTACGGCAGGTATAAAGTAACGGCTAAAGTGTTTAAGTTTCCAGAATGTGCAGAAACCCGATATGTGCAGATAAAGAAAGGAGAAACGACCTTAGAAGAAATGCCTGAGACTGCAACTGTCGGTGACATTGTGCACATAGAAGGAACTTCCAACTATGGTTATCTGGCAGTTTTCGTAATTGATGATGTGTATAAAAGCGATGCAGCAATAGTTAGTAATAACTTTGAGTGGTACTGGGACACGGCTTGCGAACTCGACGGCTACTATGGAATAGAAGTTTTTATACTTAACGACCGTCCTACTGAAATTTCCATTGGCGACGATGTAAGTCTGGACTGGCAGAGACGAAATGGTGTGGGCGCATCATCATTCCTAATCTTGAATTACCCTGCATTTAATATGACTGTCCCAAAAAGCATAGCTAAAGGTGACCCCGTAGTAATAAATGGTACAGCTGCCGGTGCTGACCACATTTATGTTATCGTCTTCAACTACCGAGGCGAAGTAATGTTTCCATACACAGAAAATATGGGTGCGGTACCTGCAAACGCGACTTTTGTTGAGGAAGGCAAGTGGACTGAAACACTTAGCGCGCTGGATTTTGGGGATTATACGGTGATTGCACTTGGCAAAGGAGAAGATGGGACAACAAGAGCAATAAAAAATGGTAAGTGGGAAATAGGAGGCGAAAGCAAGACTTTGGAGCAGAGGGTGGCAATCCTCATGTATGCAATAACCTTTGCAGGCAGTGACGACTTGTACGTGAAGGCGTGTTTCTCTGTTTCCGCGCCAGAGGTCATTTTAACGGTACCGGAAACCGTGGAAATAGGCACAGCGATAAGTGTGAAGGCAGAGACGAACATAAAAGATGGTATGGGGGCTTTTGTATCGCTCTTGTTTAACTCGAACGTCATAGATGAAACAACCGTTGTAGTCGCGAGTGGCAGCGTAAGTGCGAGCTTCAATACAAGCGGGCTTCAACCAGGCAGATATAATGTGGCAGTGGACGTTAGTGAAAGGGCATCGGCTGAAAAGGAGGTGGTACTGGTGGAAAAGGGTAAAGAACCAATACCGAAAAACGAATCTTTGGCGGAGCCTGCGCCTGAAGCGGTGAAAGAAGGGAATGAAACAGTAGGTGAAGGTGAATTTTTAAATGAGACAGGGGATGGATGGGAAGAAGTACAAAAAAAAATACCTGTAAACATGTGCGATTTGCTTATTGCTGTCGTCGTGGCGAGTTCTATTTTTGCTGTGGCGAGGCGCAGGCGGCGTTGACACCTGCATCTTTTATTCGGGCGTAACAACCGCTAAAAACTCAACCAACATATTGAGGGTATAATTCATTTAGCTCCTCTGAACTGACTTTCGCTTTCAAAATCCCTTTATACTTTCGAAGCCGATCCTTTAATTATTGATTTTTATTTTTAAACCATTAAATTAAAGCAGATTATTACAAGGGGAACAGAGAAATGCACGAAAAGAACAGAACAATAGAAATCTTCGATACGACACTGCGAGATGGCGAGCAAACGCCAGGCATTTCGTTTACCACCGAGCAGAAGAGAACGATTGCAAGGCAGTTAGACAAGCTTGGCGTGGACATAATAGAAGCAGGGACTCCGATTACGTCAAAGGAGGAGAAGGAAGTCGTCCAGCTTATCTGTGACGAGGGGCTTTCAGCGAAGATATGCGGACTGGCAAGGATTTTAACGCAGGATATTGACGCTTGCGTGGATTGTGGCGTTGATATGATTCATATATTCGTGCCGAGCTCAGAGATTCAGCGCGAGCACACGACAAAGATGAGCGAAGCCCAGGTGAAGGAGCAAGCCTATAAGATGACGAGATATGTCAAGGAACGCGGTTTTATGTGCATGTTCTCAGCAATGGATGCAACGCGGACGCGATTGGAGTTTTTGATAGATCTATACAAAACCGCAGAGGAAGGAGGTGCGGACATCTTAAATGTGCCTGATACGGTGGGCATCAGCGAACCGTTTGCGATGTACGAGCTTGTGGGCGAGATATACCGTGCCGTGAAGGTTCCAATCAGCATACACTGCCATAACGACTTCGGTCTGGCGGTAGCGAACAGTTTGGCCGCGGTGAAAGCAGGTGCTTCGGAAGTTCAGGTATCGGTAAATGGAATAGGCGAACGAGCGGGAAATGCAGACCTCGTTGAGACGGTGATGAGCTTGAACTCGATTTACGGGCTGAAGACGAACATAAAAACAGAACGGTTATTCGAGATGGCAAAGCTTATTGAACGCTTAACAGGCATACCAATCCCCGTAACAAAACCCGTGGTTGGCGACAATGCCTTCTCTCACGAGTCCGGGATACACACACACGGCGTGATAGTGAGAAGTGATACGTTTGAGCCCGGGATAATGACGCCTGAAATGGTGGGGCATAGAAGGCGAATTGTGCTCGGCAAGCATACGGGAAAGCATACGATAGAGAAGAAATTATCGGAAATCGGGATGTCGCCATCGAAAGAAGAACTGGAAGAAATACTCGAAAGGATAAAGGAGCTTGGTGCGAGCGGTAAACGAGTTACCGATGACGACCTGTTTAGCATAGCAGAAGTGGTAATGGGTGAAATTGCACGGCACGAGCGAATAGTAGTACTGAAAGAACTCTCGGTGATGACCGGGAACAATTTGATACCGACGGCATCACTGAGAGCGGTAGTGCGAGGGAAGGAATGCACGTCCGCACAGATGGGGCTCGGTCCTGTAGATGCCGCGTTAAAAGCGATTCAGCAGGTAATAGGCGGGGAAATAGACGGTGACATTGAGCTTAAAGACTTCAGGATAGAAGCAATAACCGGCGGTTCAGATGCGCTCGCAGAAGTAATCGTAGGTGTAAAGAAAGGCGATAGGATGGTAACGGCACGCGGCGTACGTGAAGATATTGTAATGGCTTCGGTAGAGGCGTTTATCAATGCGGTGAACAGGTTGATGCAGAGATAACAAATTGCAATTAATAAACCACGAGAGTTCACAAGAAACCTTTTCTTGAAAAGAAAAGCTTTACCAAAAGAACATATTCGTTTTTCTTTTAGCACAGGTTTTCTTTTTGTAAAAAAGAAAAAGTGTTGTGTAATCTTGTGGTTATAATTTTCAGAATGCCCATAGTTTTGGATTTGTTTGCGATTGTGCCCTTTCAGGGTTTTTGGGGGTGTGAGCAGAGCGCACGGAGAAGGCAGAGGAACCAGAAAAACAGAGCAATAATTGAACCGTCTTATAACTCTACGTACTCTGCGCTCTCCGCGGTGATAAATCACTTGATTTTTAGACAGAGCTATTGCCCGCTCTTATTCGGACTCTATTCTCGGAGCCAGCAAATAAGTGACTTTTCCTTTGCCCTCTGCTACTTCAAATTCCATCTGCAGCGGATAGTCCTTACCAAGGTTGAGCGTTATATTCTCTGCATGGGCCATTCCTTTGCTCATTGCCGTGATGTAGTCAAGCGAGTATAAAGAATGAAGCGTGCCCGGTGTCAGGTGTATCAATTGCTCCTTTCTTAATCCCAACCTCAGTTTATCCATTTCCCCTTCCGCTTCCATATAGAATACTTCCCCATCTATGCCAAGCGCAATGTGGTCCCCTATCTTCTCCGCAGCGCGTATGGTTCTTCTGAACTCTTCTGTTTCGATAATCACCTGCGCCGGGAACTCAAGCTCTGGAACCTTCGGCTCTTTTCGTAGCGAAGAGGGGTCAAGCAAGGAAATAGTGTA
>JAUXHM010000007.1 GCA_030621535.1 Candidatus Methanophagales archaeon
GGTAAACTAACGTATGTGAATCCCGCATTCTTGAAGATGTGGGGTTATGACAGGGAGAAGGAAGTTTTAGGACGATTTTGCACCGAGTTCTGGAAACAAATGGATGAAACAGGTGCTGAGGATATTCTAATTGCGGTGCAGGAGAAAGGGGATTGGGATGGGGAGTTAATAGGAGTGAGAGAAGACAGTTCGGAATTCAAACTCCGATTATCGGCTTCCCTGATAATAGGTAAAAAGGGACCACTTCAATTTGTAGCTGCTGCTGTTGCAGAATAAAAACAATCATAGCCCTTTTTGTATGCGCTATCAACATATGTTTTTATATAGTGTGAAATGCATAATAAAGGATAAAGGATAAAAAATTAAAATGGAACAATGACAAAGGTCGAAACTAAAACCGTGATGATTGTTGATGATGAGCCGGATGTATTAGATACCGTTGCGCAAATTTTAGTTACAAACGGCTATAAAACGATCGAAGCAAAAGATGGGCAAGAGTGCCTGGATAGACTAAGAGAAGAAATCCCCGATATTATTCTGCTGGACATAATGATGCCGGGATTGACAACAGAGGAAATATTAAGGGCGATAGAAAAGGACAATAGGTTGTCAGGAGTGAAAATTATATTCCTTACGGCAATTCATATGCCAGAGGCGGAGGAAGGGGGTTTGCTTGCTTCGAAGCAAGTTGTTGATTTTATAGAAAAGCCGTTCACCATAAGAAGGATGATTAATGCGATTGAAAAAGCAATTTGTTGTTTTCAAATATTAAACGTTTCAAGAATATGACCGAACCGAGAGAGTTATTCCAATTAATATAAAATGAAAATTCATAAAGTTACGGAATCCGAAATCAAATCTGAGCCGGAGATAAGTTCGACTGAGTATACCATACTGGTGGTAGATGACGAGCGAGGAATCCTCGAAGCGATAAAGAGAATCTTGAGAAGGGAGCCGCTTTTCAAGTATAAGGTGCTGACGGTTGATAGTGCGAAGGATGCGTTGAAAATAGTGGAGAGCGAAAAAGTGGATTTGATTTTATCAGACCAAAGGATGCCGGAGATGACGGGTGTAGAACTGTTCAATGAAGTGCGGGAAATATCACCTCAGACTGTAAGAATGCTTATAACCGGCTATACCGATCTTAACGCAGCAATTGACGCTATCAATAAAGCTAAAATAGATTATTACATTGAAAAACCCTGGGACGATACAGAACTGCTGAATGTTCTAAGAAATGCACTTAATCGACCTCGTGCGTACGTGTTTATAAAGCCAGCAGAAGGACCAGGGAAGTATATACCGCTTTGAGGAAATTACAAATCACACGTGATGTTTTCTTTGATTTTGTCCACGCCGCGATTTTTGTTGAAAATAGCATTAAATGCCTGAACCATGCTGTCATCACCGATTCTCTCAGCTCTCTTGATTTGCAGTGTATTGCCGTATTTCTCCTCAAGTTTTCGCAGATAGCGTTTTTGAAAGGCGATACCAATGCCCGTTTTAGCGAAAAGCAGGCTGCGATATTGCTCAAATAACTGGACCTGGTCTTTTACAATTTTCTCCGCCTCTTCGTTTGTTAATGATTCTGTTTCAACCACAAAACTGGCAAACCTACCCTGAAGAAGTATGCTCAGCGTATCAAGCACTTCCTTATCCGTGTTGTAAGCAATTGCGAAATCATAAACGATCTTTGCCCAGAGATCAGACGGGAACCTGAATGCGGCTTGTTCTTCTTCTGTAATACTATCAAGTTTTTCCCTTAACTCATCAGACATCGGCACCTTATCATAAGTCGCTTTTGCGTGATATTTCTCTTTAAATGCTGAAATGAGAGCATCTTTATCAGCCGCCACATCGCTCGGTTCTTTGACCTGCTCGCCCGGGGGACTGATTCGCTCTATCGTTCGGGGTTCTGATTCAGCTACGGATATGGCTTCAATTTTGTCACGATAATACTTGCTGAGCTCAAACATCATCCCAACAACCTGCCTTATCATGGGCACGAGGGTTTCCTCGGGGTTCGTATATTTCTTCGTGGATTCATGCACCTTTACCCCAAGGTCTGCTTCGACAATGCGCATACCTTCACATGCAGAGACAGTAGTAATGAAGATGTCTATGCCAAAAGTTCCTGGAAAAAGGGGATGTGTAAGCAGCTTTAGAAACAGTTTCCGGGACATCCCAAACTCGCCCCCGATAGGCTGTCTGACCTCAACGCCATATAGAGCTCGTGTAAGAGGATAAGCGAGCTGGTTTGTGATGACGCCGTCGTATTTAGCCCGGTGGTAATAAGGCACAACGAGGTCAAAATCCTTGTATAGGGGGTTTATAAGCAGGTCAATCCATTCTGGCTGGACGCTGACGAGGTCACCGTCAACCATTGCATATGCGCTGGCTCCAACCTCTCGTGCAATTAATAAACTGGTTTTAATTCCATTTCCTTTGCCGGGTCCGAAAAACTGTTCTACGAAAATCTTAGCTGTTTTCGTTTGCGCAGCGTCTGCATTTTCTCGTGTAGCATCGGTAGAGAAGCCATCAACAATCACGATTAGGCTCTTTTTTGGGGGGAAATACCGTGTCAGCCCACGATCCACGGTTTCAACCACGTTTTTTACGGTATCCTCAACGTTTTTTGTGGGGACGGTTATCAGAATATCGGTGTCGGAATATGCCTCGAGTTCGAGTTTCTTCAGTTCTTCGACACCTTCACTTCGCCCCTGCATAATACCTGTGTCCATATCTTCTATACATACCCCGGATGATTCCACTATGATTTTATCATATAAGTTTTGCAGATATAATATATAATACCTGCAGACTAAAATCAAATTACTTGAGGCAATTCTATCGTGAATGTAGTTCCTTTCCCCGCCTCGCTCTTAACGCGGATCTCACCGTTGTGTCTTTTTATAATGCCATAACTAACGCTTAATCCCAGACCGGTGCCACTTACACCCCTCGTTGTGAAGAAAGGGTTGAATATATGTTTCATTGTCTCTTTATCCATCCCGCAACCGTCATCCGATATTTCGACCACGATTTTGTTATCTTCCTCGAACGTTTTGACGGTAACCGTGCCTTCATCTGCTATCGCTTGACTCGCATTGATCAGAATGTTCAGGAAAACCTGACTCAACTGGCTTGCATGGCATTGAACTTGTGGGATACGACCATATTCTTTGTTCACTTTAATCCGATCTCTGAATTCATGCTGGGCGATTCTTAACGTCTTATCGAGTTCTTCATTGATATCTGCATATTCAAAAGGTGCTTCCTCGGCTCGTGCAAATGACTTTAATTCCCTGACTATTCTTGCAATCCTTTCTATACCCTCTTGAGTCTCTTCGAGCAATTTGTTGAGATCATCCAAAACGAAATCAAGGTCAATTTCCGCTTCCTTATCCCCTATTCTTTTAATGACGGATTCAAATTGACTTGGGTCTCCCAGAGTTTTTAGTTTCCGATACTCGGTCAAAAGAGAGGATATGTCATCCAAATACGATGCAAGCGAATGATTATTGCTTTTAATATAGGCGATTGGATTGTTTATCTCGTGTGCTACGCCAGCAACCAACTGACCGAGTGACGCTAATTTATCTGCCTGAACCAATTCTTGCTCCAATTTCTTTCGCTCTGTTATGTCCCTTCCGATGCCCTGGATGCCCACGATTGCACCTTTTTCTATCACTGCGGTGGTGCCTAATTCGATATATACCCTTTCTCCTTTTCTGTTAATGATTGCAATTTCATAAGGTTCCCCTGGTTCACCCCTTACCCTTTTTTTAAAATCCTGATTAACTAATTCTGAATATTCCGGTTCGATTAATTTCATTTCCGCCTTTCCCATTACTTCTTCTCTCTTAAACCCGGTAATTTCCTCGAATCTCTTATTCACCATTTGAAAAGCGCCGTTAAGGTCCAGGGTGAAAATGGCATCATTTGCATACTCTATTAAATTCCTGTTTTTTTCTTCCGACTCCCTTAACGCCTCCTCTACTCTACTCTTCTCTTTCGCCATCTCATACTGCGCAACGACATTTTGTATGGTCAATGGTAATGGTCTCAAGTAGTCACCAGACTTAACGATGTAATCCTTAGCACCTCGTTTCATCGCATTAACTGCTGTTTCTTCATCTCCAGTCCCCGTTACCATAATAACCGGAGCGTCATATTCATCTTCGATAATCTTCGCTAAAACGTCCAAACCGCTCATTTTTGGTAGATTGTAATCCACGAGTAGAACATCATATTTTTCTTTCGCAAGCTTCTCGATACACGCCTCTCCCGATGCTGCTATGTCAACGGAAAATGCTCGCTTGTGTAGAACATCTTCTGTTTCACTCAATAATGCCCTCCGCACCAACTTTGCATCGCCGGGATCATCTTCAACATGCAATACCTTTATTTGCTCCATTTCACCCTATATTTTCAATATCGCTGTTTTAAATATTTTACATCATGTGACCAGCATCACCACAATATCATTCACATTTGTACCAGTTCTGCCAGTGATTAGCGTGTCATCGAGTTTACCGAAAAAAGTATTCGAATCGTTATCTTGTAAATACTCATCAGGGTTCAGTCCTGCCTCAAGCGCACGTTTTATCGTGAAGCCGTCCGCGATTGCTCCTGCTGCATCACTCACACCGTCTATTCCATCGGTGCCCATAGAAGCTATCACAACTCCGTCATCGCCCTGTGGCATGGACATGGCAGCACTGAGCACGAACTCCTGGTTTCTTCCACCGCGTCCATTACCCACGACTTTTACGGTTGTCTCTCCTCCTGCTATTACCGCTGCCGGGGGGCTTAGCGGTGTGTCATTCTGCTGTATGTCTTTCATGATTGCGGTGAATACCTTTGCTACCTCTTTACTCTCTCCTTCCAGTTGAGTTGTGAGCAAAATAGTGTTATAGCCAAGTGTTTCTGCTTTTTCTCTCGCTGCCTGCGCGGCGATACGATTACTGCCGATAATTAGATTGTGTGCATTAAAGGAAGGTCTTTTTGCGCCCCCCTCTTTCTCTACTCCCTGTGCGATAACTGCCTTCATGTTTTCGGATATTCTCGACCACAGCCCATATTTTTTGAACACATCCTGCGCCTGTTTGAATGAGGTCGTATCCTTTGCGGTTGGTCCTGATGCAATGGTGTCAACAGGGTCTCCAAGCACATCGGATAGGATTAGTGCAAGCGTGGTTGCAGGACTTGCGGCTGCTGCGAGTTTACCCCCTTTTATTGCCGATATGTGCTTACGAACCGCGTTCATCTCGTTTATGGTGCATCCGGATTTGAGCAACTGCTCCGTAACTTCGATTTTTTCTTCCAGCGTGATTCCCTGAATTGGCTTTGCGAGCAGAGAGGAGCCGCCGCCCGAGATCAACGCGATGAATAAATCGTTTTCTCCACTCTTCTCTGCAATTTCGAGCACTCTATTCGCTGCAGCTATTGAGCCCCCATCAGGGGTGGGATGAGCAGCCTCAATTATTTCCAGGTTCGGTTTCTCTCCTTTCTGGTTGTGAGGTATTACCACCACTCCATCGTCTATGTCCACGATCGTTTCAAGTGCTTTTGCCATCGCCAGGCTCGCCTTACCGAAAGCAACCAGCCTCCTTTTACCACCTTTTTGGGACTCTATTTCCGCTCTTCCATTCGCACCAAAGACCTTTAGTATCCCGTGCTCGAATTTTACGTTGTTTGTTACGAGTTCGTAGGGGTCAACGGATTTAACCGCATGTTCAAGTATTGACAGTGTGTCCTGCCTCAGTATCCTTATCTTCTCATCGTAATTTTTCGATAGGATGTTATCATAATTGATGAAAAACATCAAAAGTCCTCCTTCATCTTTATACCCCTATCTTTGCTCGGAATCCTTTTTTCGCTCTTCTAACGCGTGATTCAATTGCTCGTGGAGTTTTGCGCTTTTCACCCCGTATTCTTCCATTATGTAATCAACCAGTTCTTTTGGTTCGATTTCTCCCATGTCCTCCTCAGAAATGTGTTCCAGCACGCTCTCAATGTGCCTCCTATCTTTCTCTGAAACTGCTGATAATATTCTTTCTATACGGGCCTTTAAGTCCGCGGGAATAGTTTTAATAGATTTGAAAATAGGTTTTCGATGCACAATCAGACCTGGTCCACGAATGATTTTAAACGGGTGCTCCTCTTCACTGTGCCAACTGCTTCTGCATTTCCGGATCGAGAGCATTCTTCCGAAGGGTTCCACAATTTTAAGATGAATTACACAGTCTGCGAGATACATAGGCGTGATGACTTCTTCTCCACCCATATATCCCTGAACCCCATGTTCCTCAAGCGTTGCGACCACAGTTCCAATCTTCTTCGCTTCTTTGAACAGGGAAGATATAAGCGAGCGCTGTTCATATTTATTGTCCTCTGCCCATATTATAGGTGTGAGCGGGTCAATGACTATTCGTGCTTCTGAGCCTTTCCATTCGTTCACAAAACTCGGGAAATCCTCCTTTATGAATTTTGAGAACTCTATCCCTCCCGCTTCAAGCAATACAAGCAATCCAAGTTCAAAATACTCGTCCACGTCATCCCAACCCATCTCTTTGCACTCTGCTACTATCTGCTCCTTGTTCTCTTCTAAGGATATATATATCGCTTCTTGACCCTCTTCAAGCCCTTTTCGTAAGAATTGGTTTACAAAAGTTGTCTTACCCGCACCCGGAGCGCCTACAACCACCGTGACCGAGTTCTTATTGAACCCACCGTCGAGTAATGGATTCAAGCCAAATATCCCTGTCTTTACCTTTTCCATTTCCTATTCCTCCTCCTTTTGTTTTTATATATAATATTTGTTTATCCCTTTTATTCATTAACCACAAGATTACACCGATTTTCACGAGAAAATGAGAAGATGCAAGATACCAGTCAAACCTGCATCTGGCATCCTGTATCCTGCATCATCTTCTTGCGTTAATCTCGTGGTTTTTTACATTAGCTATACAAATACTAACTTATCCAGTGGACAACCAGCGTGCAACCATGAAGTTTATACTCCATCTCTTGCAGTTGCTTATGCAACTCCTCTTCACGTTCGAGCATGTTCTTCTCGTCCACCATTTTATTCAGTATCAGGTTTTCGATAATATAACTTACCTTGTCCGTTTCTATCAATACGTGAACAAAATTGAAATCCTTACTCAGGAGGCATCCTAAAAACGCTTGACCTGCTATATCAGAAAAAAGGATGCCACCATAACTGAACTGATAAAGAACACGCTTGATTTTTGTTTTTGGTAAGTTCACAATTATCGGAATAAGTGTTTTTGCGGTTTCAATCAAACTGATTGCCTCTTTGTCCATGCTCACTTTTCCCGACGATGCCACTATATCCCCGTTCTTTGCGAACACGAAAGCGCTCTTTATTCCATCTATGGTTGACAATTTTTTTATGCCTCTTCCCATCTGTTCCCAAATCGCAGGCATGATTTCTCCCCGGGTTTTTTGTACACTGATAATAAATAAATAATCTATCACTCTGATTGCATATAAATGTCCTCTGGTAGGCACAATCTAATTTTATAGTGATAGAATCACGAACGGTTTTCCATATCCAGAAACTTTTTGGAAGAGAATCATTGATGAAGCAAATAAGCCTCTTCTTAGCACAACTCGTGGTCTGCAACCGGGATCATTCTTTTGCATATTTACGCCCGTTCTTCTAACAAATTATAAATACGTATCCTAAAACGCATGGAACATGATTCCAGCCGAAATGAAACCGAAAAATTTATATCCTGTGCTGTACAACAGTTTTATGGTGAAGAAAACGGGTATGAATAGGGCAATAGAAGGAATAGAGAACAAATGGGCATTATTGGGAGAACCATTTGAGGCAGAGGTTTGCTATGCTTTTGGATGGGAAGTTGGTGTGGAATCACTTTATGATGGCTTACAAGGTGCAAAAGCGATGAAAACGAGGGGTGCAGTAGGTGAAAAGTTAAAATATCACTATATTTTTAGATAGTGCCGTGCATGCATACAGTTCTGTGCGAAATCTCTGTCTTCTGTCACACGCTCGAGCACGTAACCGAGTTCAGCAACGTTTACAGCCGAAATGCAGGCATAAATACCCTCAAAGACCAAATCTATAAGCTCAAAAGCTTTCTCGTGTAACCTCTCCACCTCGAGGAAAAAGGCAACGAGGACTGAAGTGTCAAGGGCGAGCTGCTTGCTCACGTCTCAATCTCATAACACCCCTTCTTCCTTGTAGCCTGCTCTAAAGACCTCTGGTGGACTCTTCAAAAGTTTCGGTTTCCTGCCTGTCTGCTGCTTTACGAGCCTGAGAACCTCAGTTGCATGCTTGTTTTCCATTTAACCTTTTATTATTCCCTTTTTTAAAATAAATTATAGACACAGATTAACACAGATTAACACAGATGATAAAATAAATCCGCGTAAATCAGTGCAAATCAGTGTCTTAAATAGAAGGTGGTTATACTTTATCTACAATAAAAAACCTTCGTACAAAAATAACTTATTCAACCTCTTTCAACCCATAGTAAAACCTCTTCAACTTCCCTTTACCCCTTTCAAGCATGAAATTCGCCTTCGATAAGATAAAATCCATATAACCTTCGCTGCAAAACATCACACCATCTTTACCCAGCGGCACGTCCATCCTTTCCGTGCTCACTATCTCCACTACCACTTTTCCATCTTTTGAAATCGCCTTTATCCCACTGTATTTAAACCCTGATTCAATCGCTATTCTTAACAACGCCTTTGCTTTCTCTAAATCCCTACACGCCACGTGCAGTATCGGCGATTGCGATAACAGCCATATCTCTCTTCCCTCGGTAATCCCCTCCCTGCCTTTTAGCTTTATCGCTTCCTGCACCTCTTCTCTGCTCACCGGGGAGCGATGCCACTTACCAACAAATTTCGCTGCTCGCTTCGCACCTATCTCGGGGATAGAAATCAAAACGATTCTGCCGGAGCAGCTGCTCGTTGTAAAGAACCCCTCAAAGCTGTTTATCTTCTCTATTATCCCCGCTACTTCTTCGTCTGCTCCCCCTATCCGTAATTTCTCAAGTGCCCGGTCCTTTTGCTCTTCAAATATCAATGCCAATTTGTGAAATTACCCCCCATGTGTTCTTTTCTTCTCCTCCCCTCTTTTATTTTATCACCGCGGAGAGCGCAGAGTACGCAGAGTTTTAAGACTGGTTCAATAATTGCTTAGTTTTTCTGGTTTTTATGCCTTTGCGTTCTCCGTGTGCTCTGCGGTGAATAATGTAAAACCTCACACCAGAATAATTCCGAAAGTTATTTATATTACATCAATCAAGAATTAAGCAAACAAGCGAAAAATGATAGAAGTATTTTTAGCTATCGGGCTGTTAATCGCGCTCACGATATTATTAAGTTTATACCGAGCAGCGCTTGGACCCGGCGTATTTAATCGCGTGGCAGCGATAAACGTAATAGGGACAAAAACAATCGTTCTTTTAGTTATCATCGGCTATTATTTCGAAAGACCTCTGTTCTTTGACATCTCACTTCTCTATGCAATACTAAATTTCATAGGCACTTTAGCCTTCGCAAAATATTTAGAGAGGGGTGAGATATGGTCTTAATAGACGTGATAGTAACATTATTTTTGGCTGCCGGAATTTTCTTTATGCTCACCGGCGTAATTGGATTACTCCGATTCCCCGACTTTTACACGCGACTGCATGCGACCGGGAAGTGCGATACGCTTGGAGAGGTCCTTATAATCGCAGGTTTGCTGTTATATCATCTCTTCGTTTATAGCCCTGGAGCGGAACTCTCGGTGAAACTTGTACCCGTGAAGCTCTTATTTTTAATAATATTCATTTTCCTCGCCAATCCAACGGCGACACATGCGATAATGAAAGCGGCTTATAAAACGGGTGTGAAGCCGTGGAAATTGGGGGAAGAGAGAAGATGAACGCTAAATCGGGAAAGGGATTTGGAATACTCGTAACGTTTTGTGCCCTTTTCCTGTTCTGGCTGCTCTTATCCGGCATCTTCGACGCACTTCACGTCGGAGCAGGCATAATATGCAGTGCAATTATTGCATTGATTTCTCATGACCTGCTGGTGAAGGAAAAGGGGGATAAAATGCTTTCGAAGTCCTTTAAATTCGTTATTTATCTCGGTTGGGAATTGTGGCAGATAGTGCTGGCGAACTTCGATGTCGCATACCGCGTTCTGCATCCAAAGATGCCGATAGACCCCCTCATAATAGAATTTGATACTTCCTTGAGAAGCGATTTCGCTCTCGTTACACTCGCTAATTCCATCACTTTGACCCCCGGGACGATAACCATAGATATAAAAGACGGTAAGTTTTTGGTGCATGCAATCGCGAAAAAACCCGCTGATGCGCTATTGGTGGATAAGACGATGCAAAATAAAGTGGCTGATGTGTTTATGGAATGGTGATAAAAAAAACGGCAGTTTTATATATCATATTTGTAAACAAAAGAAATAGGAGATAAATAAAAAATGATACCTTCCCTTGACCTCGTACTGCTCTTTTTAATTGTGGCAATCGCTATCGCAGCAATAACCGTGAGAGACCTCTTGAGTGCAATCATGCTATTGTGCGCTTATAGTTTCCTGATGGCGGTGATCTGGGTGGAGATGCACGCGGTGGATGTCGCATTTACCGAAGCCGCTGTCGGCGCCGGTGCATCAACTGCATTTTTAATTGCTGCTTTATCCAGAACAACGAGGTGGGAGAAGAAATGAAATTAATATCGCTTTCGGCACTGTTCTTTGTAATTTTTTTAGGCGTTCTTTTCATCTACGTAGCGGAGGATATACCTGATTTCGGTGACCCTTATTCAGCTCCTAACGGGTATGTCAACCTGGATATCAGCCTGGATGCTGCCGAGTTAGAAGATAATTTGAATAAAGGTGTTGTTCCAGAGGTGCTGACGAGTAAACTTAAAGCCATAGGTTTTCGGGATGATGAACTACCGTTAAGGATTGATAAGATAAAAGAAGGTGAATGGGAAGCAATTATTATTCCCGGGGAGAAGGAGCAGGATTTCTATCCGAAGGAGCAGAAATACTACTTTATTAAAAAGGATGGTGCTAAACTGGATGTTTACCGGTATGCGCTTATCAAAAGGTATGTGGAGGAAGGACACCATGAGACCGAAGTGCCGAATATGGTAACCTATATTCTCGCGGATTACAGGGGTTATGATACGCTTGGTGAGACCACCGTTATATTTACCGCCGGTGTGGCAGTTATGTTATTGCTGAGGAGGCGCGAGAAAAGACCGGAGGCGAGTAGTAAGCTTTGAGCACGAAAAATAGTGAAGCAGGAGAGGGCAAAGAGAGGGCTGGAGATGTCATAGTGGAAACCGTCGCGAGACTGATGGTTCCTTTTATCCAGTTGTTTGCGTTATATGTGATAATACATGGCGCGGGCGGACCCGGGGGAGGATTTCAAGGCGGCGTGATATTCGGCGCTTCTTTTGTCTTACTCGTCATCGCTTTTGGTATTGTTAATGCGGGTGACAGATTCCCAGAAGGCGCAAATACCGCTTTCATGAGCCTTGGGGTGTATATCTATGCGGGAGTAGGACTCTTGTGCATAATCTTCAGTCTTGGAGCTGCGCAGTTTCTCAATTACGGCTTCATCCCATTAACAACACATTTTGAGGAGAACCGGGCTTTGGGTATGGACCTCGTAGAGATAGGAATAGGGATAACGGTGATGGCAGTAGTCACGTCTATATTTTTCAACCTCGCGTGGAAAAGAGAACCCGAAGAAGGAGGAGAGGAGGAATAAAAATGATGGAATGGCTAATCGAGGAAATACTTGCAAAATATAATTACTGGGTTTCCATAATTCTCATGCTCATTGGTTTCTACGCGATGATTGCAAAGGGCAACCTGATAAAGAAGGTCATTGGATTAAGCATATTCCAAACCGCTATATTCCTCTTCTATATTTCGCTGGGGGATATAACAGGGGGAACAGAACCAATCGTGATAGAAGGATACAAAGGAATATACGTGAATCCATTGCTCCACGTGCTTATCCTGACCGCTATAGTAGTAGCCGTAGCAACACTCGCGGTTGCCCTCGCTCTCGTAATAAGTATGTATGAGGAATACGGGACGATAGAAGAGGAGGAGATAATAGAGAAGGAGAGAGAGCTGGGGGTGTAATATCCCCTCGCAATTGCAAATTGCGCGAATAAAGCGTGCCACCGGTGTCCCGACAGAGAAAAAGGGATAGTTTTTTAATATATTATGTTTTCTTTTATTAAATAAGGGGATTTTTAAACAAATAAAGAATAAAAAGGAGGAAAGTTAAGGAATATGTTAAGCCCCGTTGAACAGTTTCCTGTGCTTGTGGTTGCCATATCCATGCTTTCTGCTTTCATTATTTTAATCGCTGGTCGGGTGAACAAGAAATCGTGCTGTTTTATTTCCATTGCAACTATTCTCCTTCAACTCATCATGGCTTTTTTTATCCTGAATCATGTCCTCACAAAAGGAACCATACATTACTGGCTCGGCGGATGGAAGCCGCCCTGGGGCATAGAATATCTCGTGGATGCTTTGAACGCTTATGTACTGGTCATCGTTCTGTTTTTAGGCTTGCTATGCGCAATACATTCAAAGAGTAGTATAGAGCACGAAGTCCCGGGTAAAAATGCCTCCTTCTTTACCGTGTATCAACTCTTTATAACTGGTTTATGCGGTGTAACCGTCACTGGCGATATATTTAACATGTATGTTTTTATTGAGATATTGTCCTTAGCTGCGTATGCATTAGTAGCTTCAAAAGGTGGGATAGCACTGAGGGCTGGTTTTACTTACCTCGTTATGGGTTCTATTGGTGCTTGCTTCTTTTTGCTCGGCATAGGTTTCCTGTATGCGGTTACGGGCTCGCTGAACATACATGACCTCTCGCTTCTATTGCCACCGCTATACGGAAACAGAGTAGTTCAAGCGGCTTTTATTTTCTTCATCGTAGGATTGGGTATAAAAATGGCTATCTTTCCGCTTCATACCTGGTTGCCGGATGCACACCCCGCTGCACCCAGTCCAATCTCAGCAATGCTGAGCGGAATCATGATAATGGTTGGATTTTATGCGTTAATTAGGGTGTTGTTTACGCTCTACCCCTTCTACTACAATTATGGTCTTATCTTGCTTATCCTGGGTCTTCTGTCAATGACAGTGGCAAACCTCTTTGCCTTCTTCCAAAAGGACTTGAAAAGACTTCTTGCTTACTCGAGCATTGTCAATATGGGTATTGTAGCCACAGGTGCGGGAGTTGCCGCTTATATTCTCTCAACCGTGGCTGAACCATCAAAATCTCCTCCAGAAGCAGCATCTTTAGCTATGGCGGGCGCCTTACTCCATATTTTAAGTCATGGTGTAGGCAAAGCGCTGGTTTTCTTAGGTTCGGGTAACATTCATTACGGTATCCACACCAGGGAGCTTGCGAAAATGGGTGGCATTGGACGCGACATGCCCTTTACCGGTTACTCAATGACGGTGGGCTTGCTCTCATTATTAGGCTTGCCTCCGTTACTCGGTTTTTGGAGTAAACTCTTAATAATAATGTCTGTGGCATTGGCAATTCGTTCAGTTGGTGGTGTGGTGCTAATTACGACTTTTATCCTTTTCTTATTTAATGTTGTATATGCCGCTGCATATTATCTTAGAGTGACGAAGGTTTTAATGATCGAAAGCGGTGCTGTTAGGACCCACGAGGCACCCTTTCCAATGGTATTCCCAGTTGTTGTTTTTGCGCTCTTCTGTTTAATTGGGGGTTTATTCCCTATTTCACTCATTAGAGTAGCCGTAAGGGCATCACTTATAATTTTAGGAGGTGGGTGAGTTGGCGATAGTGGAATCCATAAGTCCGTTGTTAGCAATTTCATGCCCCTTTATTTGTGTTTTTCTCGTATTACTCTTCAGGAAGCAACCAAACATAAGAGAGAGCTGCACGATGCTCGCAAGCATAATGCAGTTTTTGATAGTCTTTTCTATGGCTCCGATTATTGTAGCAGGAAATGTGATCGAATGTCCGCTCTTTACTATATTTACCGGGCTTGATTTTATATTCAGAGTAGATGCTTTTGGTCTTATATTCGCTATTACTTCTTCTTTCCTCTGGATTCTGGTGTCGTCCTACTCCATAGGATATATGAGATCGCTGCACGAACACGCGCAGACGAGATACTACGCCTGTTTCGCTTTAGCCATTTTCGGTGCGGTGGGCATAGCACTGTCCAAGAACCTGATTACATTGTACTTTTTTTATGAGGCATTAACTATCTCAACGTATCCGTTAGTGGCTCACAACGGCTTAGCGGAATGGGGACATAAGCAAGAGCAGTCAGAGCAGGCAGAGGAAGCACGATTTGCAGGTCGTAAATACTTAGCTTATTTGCTTACTTCGGGTTGGTTCTTCTTTGTTGCGATAGTGTTAACGTTTTACCTTACCGGGACGACAGACTTTGAGAACGGAGGAATATTAACAGTTGCTTCGGCTTCGCGCATGACATTGATGCTGCTATTTGCGCTCTTCATGCTGGGCTCCATGAAAGCTGCATATATGCCTTTCCACTCATGGTTGCCAACGGCAATGGCTGCGCCTACACCGGTGAGTGCGCTCTTGCATGCCGTAGCAGTGGTGAAGGCGGGGGTGTTCGTAGTCGTCAGAGTTGTGTGTTACATATATGGTATAGAGTTGATGGGTGCGATCGGTCTGGGGTTAATACTCGTTTCCATAGCAGCGTTCACAATGATTGTCGCTTCTCTGATTGCAATCGCACAGGACAACTTGAAAAAAAGACTCGCTTATTCCACCATAAGCCAGTTGTCTTATATCCTCTTTGGCGTGGCGTTGTTAAACACGATGGGGGTACAAGGAGCAATGCTTCATATCCCTTTTCATGGCTTTATGAAGATAACGCTGTTTATGTGCGCAGGTGCGATAATAGTAGTTACAGGCAAGAAGAACGTAAGCGAGATGGGTGGCATAGGAAGAACAATGCCGGTAACAATGGTGGCATTCACAATAGGCGCGCTTGGTATGAGCGGCATCCCTCCTGTGTGTGGGCTTATAAGTAAATGGTATCTCTGCTTAGGTACGTTAGATGCACATTCTCTGGGTCTGCTGGCTGTTCTTTTGATAAGTTCTCTGCTGGATATCGTTTATTTCTTCCCGATAATCTATACTGCGTTCTTTGGTAAACCCAAAGGGTGGACGAATGGTGGAAATGAGAATAAGAAAACCGTGATAAAAGAGGCATCTATTTTCATGCTTGTTCCCCTGACCTTGACGGCAATTTTCTCCATCGTATTCTGCCTGTTCCCGAACACGTTTTATATACTGGAGCTTGCAAAACTCGCAGTTGCAGGTTTAGGAGGAGGTGTGTGAAGTAGAAATGAAGATGAAGA
>JAUXHM010000124.1 GCA_030621535.1 Candidatus Methanophagales archaeon
GCGAAATAAAAGACGTTTTGCTCAATCGCGAAGACGATCTCTTCAGGTAAGGTGCTGTGCTTGATGAGGCGAAAATGTCCGTTTAGCTAATATTTAAGACACTGATTTACACAGATTTACGCGGATTTTTTCTTTTTTGTTGGGGGCTGGCTGGGCACGGCGTTGACCTTTTCATCTGTGTTAATCTGTGTCTATAATTTATTTTCTCGTTGAGCAATCACCTTTATGCACCCGCCGTCTGCGTAACTCCAGCACCAGCACCGGCAACACCTAAAGCTTCTTGTAACTGTTGCTGCAATTGCTGATATTTCTTCTGCACTCTCTCCTCTTGCCTTTCCAATGTCTTCGATCTCAAATCGTAGGTCTCCTTCTTCTCTGACAAGTCCCCCTTCACCACTCCTCTCTCTGCTTTTATCATCAACTCGCCAACCGCTCGATAGATAACGGATTTATCATCGAGCTTTTCCAATTCTTCCAGAGCATTTCCGGCGTCTTTCAATAGGGCTTCTACATGCATCTTTTGCCTTCCCACGGCTTCTATCTGGACTTTTAGCTGCTGTAGCTGAGCGAACAGATTTTGCACCTGGGGCGGTATTTCACTACTTCCACTCATCTCATCTTCCTCATTATTTTCTATATCTTATTTGATATAATCTTCAATAAGTTATTTTTAGTTTATAAATAAACCTTTCTTTCAAAAAGAAAGGTTTACCAAAGAAATAGTAGGCACTGTCGAGTTTTCTACTGAAATTGCTATATATGCCCTCAAAATTCGCCGCAGAGCACACTGAGAACGCAAAGGCACCAGAAAAAATAAACAATGATTGGAACAGTCTTAAAACTCTGCGTCCTCTGCGCTCTCCGCGGTGATAAATCACTATATTTTTATTGCAGTTTATGCAGATATATACTACGTGAAATAAGATGGGAGAAAGAGTAGGGATATTGGTCGTTTCTTATGGTTCGAGGGCTGCTGCGGTAATAGACGCGTTGAACAGAAGCGAAGACTACAAAGCTCGTTTTTATGTTGTCGACAAGCAAAGGAATCCGTTTAACGTGAGGCATGCAACGAAGCACGTGGTTATTCCTGATTTGGACGTTGGAAAAATATGCGACTTCGTTGAAGCGAACAAAACCGAGATAGATTTTGGCTTTTGCTGCCCTGAGAAACCGATAATAGCGGGTGTTAGAGATATAGTCGAGAGTAAGACAGGTGTTGCAATGATATGCCCCACGAAAAGATATGCGATAGAAGAGAGCAAAGCTGCGCAGCGGCTTCTACTCGAAGAATGCTGTGCAGAGGCGAATCCGAGGTTTAAACTGTTCCCCTGTGCGGAGTACGAAAGCGTAAGCGAAGTGAAAAGAGCGGTATGGGATTTTTTAGACGAAATAGGGGATGAAGTAGCGGTGAAGCCGGATAAACCCGCAGCGGGTAAGGGCGTAGGCGTGTGGGGGGACCACTTTACCAGTAGAGAGCGTCTGTTCGAGCATTTTATGTCTATCTTTGACGGTGGCAGCGACGTGATAATAGAAGAGAAAATTGAGGGCGAGGAATCAAGTTTCCAGGCGTTCTGCGATGGTAAGCGACTTGCGGTTCTCCCTGAGACACGCGATTACAAACGCGCTTTTGATGCAGACCTCGGTGAAAATACAGGGGGAATGGGTTCTTACAAGGATAACAAAGATTGGCTGCCTTTTATGGATAAAAGCGATAGAGAAGAAGAGGAGCAAATGGTTCAAAAGATATTCAACCAGCTTAGAGGTGATGCGAGTAACGAAGGGCTGAGAGGAATACCTTTTTACGTTGCCTTTATGCATACGGGCAAAGGTGCGAAGATACTGGAGATAAACAGCCGACCGGGTGACCCCGAGATACTGTGTGTGCTGCCCGTTCTGAAAAGCGATTTTGTGGATGTCTGTTTCCGTATGATAGAAGGGAATCTTTCGAGGATAGAGTGCGATGAGAAGGCGGCGGTGGTTACGTATGCCGTGCCGATGGACTATGGTGGGTATAGAGTGAAATACAGCGGGAATAGAAGGGTGGATTTGAGTGCTGCGTATACGTTACAGGAACAATATGGCGATAATTTGAGGATCTATCCAGGGGCTATGGAGTTGCGCGATGATGGGCATACTTATGCGCTTGGTTCAAGAACTGTTTGTACAGTGGGTGTTGGTGGAAACATAGCGGAGGCAAGGGAAGTTTCGCTGGACGGCATAAGAAATATAGACGGTGCGTTGTGGAATAGAGGGGATATTGGTGCGGAGTATCATATTGAGAGAAGTGTGAGGAGGATGCAAAGGGGAGCAGTTAGCGGTTTAGCGGTTTAGAGGGTTGGCGGATTGGCGGGTTTAGGGGTTTAGATAGAGATGGTTAAAATATATACTTAAACACGCCTTATTGTACTTCTGAGTCCCTTCTCACGCGCATCTCCCTATCATCTTCGCATATCCGGAACTCTGCAAATTTTTCATCAATCTCTTCCCTCAATTCTTCTCCTACTCCTTGGAATACATCTAATAACTCTTCATAGATGTTATCGGAAGCAACAAAATTCAAGAACTCCTCACCAACTAAAATTTCGCCCTTCTCTAAATCGTATAACCCCTTTAATGTCCAACGCTCGTAAGGTTCAGGATGATAAGGATTATAAGGAATCGCAAGTCTTGTAAAGACTTTAGCTTTTTTGTTCTCTTTCTGTTTTTGCTTTACTTTTACGGAATTAGTCCCAAATCGCACTCAATCTCATAAATATCCCGCTTAGATCGGTGCAAATTCTGAATCTTTTCTATCTCAATGAACCTGGGCACGGGTTGTATCTCATGAAATGTCCCCGATAGCAACTGATTGACTGAGCCCAATTCATCCGATGATGCCACGAGGAAAATCCGACTGTTCCAGATGTCATGAGCATGCTTTAATTTCCCCAATGCGTGATAGAGGTCACCACCTACCTGAACCTCAAAGACGTATGTTAGAACGGACTCGGGCAGTCTTCTCCAGACTACATCTAACCGTTCCGCACCCATCGAAAATTCAGTATTGGCAATATAGCCTTGCAATTTCCCTATTTCCTGCAACAAGTTTTTATCCAAAAGTTTCTCACTCGTCCATCTCCTTTTTGTTAATTAGCATTATCCGGCCTTAGATTTTACTCAATCTATAATCGATTGTGTAACTATCCAAATAATTGAATTCCTCGATTGATCGTAGTTTATAGAATGTCTCCTCGGGATACATCGAATTTTCTTTATCTACCTGCTCATTTGCTATTCTCTCCGCCTCATGGAGGCCTTTACAAACAAATAACCGAGTATCTAAGAAACTATATTCGCCACATATTATCTCAATGCTTGCTTTGAATATCTTCACATCGCCGAGAATTTCGATGCTCCTTTGCGTATCCGTTTTTTCTTCGATGAAGTGAGTATCTATGCCAAACTTTACCGCTGCTGCTTTGTTTGCTTCGAGCATGTTAATAGTGACATACCCCTTGTTTTAGTATTAAACAATCTTGGCAAATAAAAACGTTGGAACAGAGAGAATGCACCAAAACCAACCCCCCGAATCCGAAGCCCGAATAGGCATAGCGTTCTATTCTACACGAACCGAAGGAATAGGCGGCGTAATAAAAACAAAACCCGCTGACTTTTATGTTCGTGAAATCACGAATAGAGAAGAGCAAGAAGA
>JAUXHM010000142.1 GCA_030621535.1 Candidatus Methanophagales archaeon
ACGTGCTCGGGCGTTGTTTTTAACCGCTCACATGCCTTTATCACCATCTCTGCATCTGGCTTTCCCTTCTTCACCTCATCTCCTGCAACGACCACGTCAAAACAGCCGGATAGCTGGAAATGGTTTAATATCCTGTGAACGTTCTTCTTTGGCGTGTTCGTAACCAATCCCGCTTTAAGTTTATAATCTTCTCTTACACGGTTCAGTATCTCTTTTGCACCGGGAAACAGCTCTATAAGCTCTATCAACTGCAATTGCTCGTTCATGCAGTACCTTGCAGCTTCTCCATTCAGATTTAATGCATCCAGGTTATGCTCGAGGTCGGGTCCCCAGCATTTCAGCATAAACTCTTCCCTGCTCATCTCTTGCCTCTCATAAGTCCTTAACATCTTATTAAACGCTTGATACCAGCATTCGAATGAGTTTATCAATACACCGTCAAGGTCGAATAAAACCGCCTCTATCTTTTTCATTGTATATAACGTATAACTTCCTTCTATTTAAGACACGGATTTACACACAATTTTTTACCGAAGGTAAAAAAAACATTGACTATCTCAAAATTTACTGTCAAGAACACGGAATTAGAGGTTTAGTTTATTAGCGGTTCAGCTCGTTAGCTAAACATCCAAACCTCTAAACCCCTAAACCGCTATCCTCTGCGTTCTCCGTGAACTCTGCGGTTAACCTGACAATGTCAAGTTAGTCCCTAAGCATATATTTATCAATATTCTTCGCTACAATTTCTCTTCTTCTTCGGTGTTCTTTGAGATAGTTATTAACTTTTTCGATGAAATATTCTTTGAGTTCTCCGCTTAGCAGGCTCCCGTCTCTATAGTCCCGGGCTATTTGTTCCAATTTATTGTCGTCTTCCTCAAAGAAGTATTTCAAATAAAGAAAAGATACGTCTATGTCCGGGTTACCACCTTTTTCTCGGTGTTCTTTGATGCTTGGCTGTCCGCCTGAGAATGCGTATTTATTTACCTTATTGGCTACGGTATCTTCATCATCGCTTAGCCATATAGCGTTTTTTCCGCTGGAACTCATTTTTGGCCCTTCTAACCCGGGTGCCAATTTTTTATGTATTGTAGCAGGTTTTTGAAAGCCAAACTTTTCCGCTATATCCCGTGTTGCCCTGATAAATGGGTCCTGGTCTATTCCTATTGGTACTAACGTCAGATGCTGGCCTTCTATAAACTGTGGATACAGTATATGCGTTGCTTGCATCGCAGGGTAGAAGACCCAACCAATGTTGTTCTCTGCTTTCAATCCGAACACGGCTTTAGCCGTAGAGTATGTTATCTTCTTGGCAACCTGTGCAGCGTACTTGTATATTTTTGTGTGCTCGAAATCCTTATGAACGATGGTCTTGTTCGGATCAAAACCCATTGCTAATATATCCAATATGTTGTCGTTCGCAAACATTTCTACATCCTCTATCTCCAGATTCTCTTTTACGTAGAATTTTTCATCATCTGATACGGGGATATACACGGTGCATTTGTATACGTCCTGGAAATATTTGGGTATAGCATATAGCGTCAAATGACCGATATGCATTTTTTCGGAAGGCCCTCTTCCACTAAGTACTGTAACCTTCTCTCCATTATCGTAAGCATCAAGCCATTTGTCTAAATCCCTGTGCGAAAAGCACATACCTCTTTTAACAGGAGGCGGCATCGGGTCCTTTAGTCTATAAAACAGGTGGCTATCCAGAGGCCGAGTACCGAATTCTTCTATCAGTTTATCATAGTTAATTTCCCCTTCGACTTCCCAGGGCGTTACAGACATACGAATAGCCGCATCGGATTTTTCCGTGCTTATCCCTTTGCTCCGATTATCTAATATTACTTTCTTCATTGTACATATTACAAGTATAATATCCGCCTATTTAAGACACGGATTTTTTCTTGCTGGTTACTTTTTTTCGCTCTTTACCACTGATATATCGTAATCATGTATTACCGGGTTGGCAAGAAGTTTCCTGCACATTTCTTCTACTTCCTGCTTCACCTTTTCTTCGTCTTCTCCTTCTCCTGGCTCTATCTCTATCCTAAAAGATTTTAGTGATTTTACGCTACGCACGTCTCTAAACCCGAGCAGATTCAGGGCTTTTTTCGTATTCTCGCCTTCCGGGTCTGCAACTCCATGCTTCAGTTTTATCGTTACGTTTAGTTCCATCGTCATCACGTTTTTCTATTAATGTTTCTAACAAAAAAACAGTTTAGTTAAAAAGATAAAAATAAATCACCGCCATGAACGCGTTCTCTTTGCTCAACGTAGAAATACAAAATGTATTAGAAAAGACAGAGAAGTTTTCCGCTCGTGCGCCCACGGAACCACAGGAATTAGGCATCCCACTCATTTTAGAAGGGGAAGACGTATTGGTCATAGCACCCACGGGTTCGGGCAAGACCGAAGTTGCCGTTCTACCTGTGTTTCAGAAGATACTGGAAGCGAAAGAGAAGGAACGAAACAGTGAGAAAAAGGGTTTCTACGCTCTTTATATCACACCTTTACGCGCTTTGAATCGCGATATGCTTTTGAGGCTGGAGCAATGGGGGGTTCAACTCGGCATCACCATAGAAGTTCGGCATGGCGACACCAGCACGTATGCAAGGAGGAGACAAGCCTTAAACCCGCCTGATATGCTCATCACCACACCGGAAACGATACAGGCGATGATCCCGGGAAGAAGGCTGCGAGAGAATTTAAAATCGCTGCGGTACGTGATAATAGACGAAGTGCACGAATTAGCAAACTCCAAACGGGGAACACAGCTTGCAGTTGCGTTAGAACGAATGGCAGAACTTGCAGGCGATTTCCAGCGAATATGTCTGTCCGCAACCGTTGGGAATCCGGAAGAAGTAGCAAAATTCTTCGCCAGTTGTGGGCGTGAAAAGATGCAGGTTGTGAATACGAGCACGGTTTCCACAAAAGCGATTGAAATAGAGGTTTTAAACCCCCAAAAGACGAAAAGAGATGCAAAGAAGGCAAAAGAGCTGGGCGTTGACCCCGAAGTGATAGCTCATGTAAGAACCATAAGGACGGCGGTGAAAAAGTGCAAATCGAGCTTGATATTCGTGAACACGAGAAGAGCGGCGGAGATGCTTGCTTCGATTATAAACAAGTTTGAACCCGGGTTAATCGGCGTTCATCATGGCTCACTGTCAAAAGAGATAAGGATAGAAGCGGAGGACAAATTCAAACAGGGAGCGATAAAAGGCCTTAT
>JAUXHM010000109.1 GCA_030621535.1 Candidatus Methanophagales archaeon
GATCATTTATACGAAGCAGGATGACGGTATAGATGAATATAAAATCTCTTCTATCGGCGATCTCAAAAGAATTCTCTCAGTGATAAAGGATATTGAATTTATCCTGCAAGAGAAGTATAAAATCGCAACTGATAGACCAGGAAGTGGCAATACAAAAAACATAGGTTCTACAACAAAGATAGAACAAATGAAGGAAGGCACTGGCATCTTTTCAAAATACGCAATAGATGTCTTTGATGATTATTGGATGTATTATCTGACGAAGGATATGGCGCGACTGCTTGAACTACCAAAACCCCCTTATCGGAATATAAAAGAGTATTTTGAGTATAAACAGGGTGTAAAAGGTGATAAGAATGATTGAAAGGGCTTCGCAATTAACGCTTATGGGGGACTTAATTGCGCCTTATAAACTTCCGACAACTCGCTATCAAGGGAGCAAATCGAAGATAGTCGAATGGATTTGGGAAAATATAGAAGACATCAAATTTGAAAGCGCCTTAGACGCTTTCGGTGGAACAGGAATTGTCGGATATTTTTTGAAAACGAAGGATAAACAGGTTTTTTATAACGACATATTAAAATCCAATTATTACATCGGTACGGCTCTGATAGAGAATGATTCAACAAAGCTATCGCATGACGATGTAGACTTTTTACTGCAACCACACCTAGACATCAATTATCCTACGTTCATTCAGGACACATTTTCTGATATTTACTATACTGACGAGGAGAACAGATGGCTTGATATGGTCATCCAGAACATTGAAAATTTTGATAACTTTTACAAGCGCACACTGGCTTATTATGCACTTTTTCAATCTTGCATTATAAAGCGTCCCTATAATCTTTTTCATCGAAAAAACCTTTATATGCGGACTTCAAATGTAAAACGGAGCTTTGGTAATAAAGTGACGTGGGATACACCATTTGAAGACCATTTCTTGAACTTTGTAAACGAAGCGAATGGATGTGTTTTTTCGAATGGACAGGAAAACAAAGCGTTCAATCTCGATGTTTTCGATATAGAGGGTGATTTCGACCTCGTTTATATTGACACACCTTACATATCGAGAGAGGGCGTTGGCGTGGATTACCTGGAATTTTATCATTTCCTTGAGGGCATTGTGGATTACCCCAAATGGAAGGATATGATTGACTACCAGAGCAAACACAGGAGGATAAAGCATAATAAATCGATTTGGTGTGATAAAAATAAAATTTACACAGCGTTTAACAAGCTGTTTAAAAAATTTCAAGACGCTTCCATTGTGGTTTCGTACAGGTCAGATGGCATACCTTCTATTGAGAGCTTGACAAGAAGTTTAAGGAAGTATAAGCCAGTAGTAAGTGAGATAAGGTACGGAGGTTACAAGTACGTACTCAGTAATAACAATTCAGAGGAATGTTTGTTGTTGGGGCTAAATGAGAATGAAGGTTGAAATAAAAAAATGATAATAGACAAAACCACATATCGTGCAAATGACATAAGAGGAATTGCAGACTCCCAGCTCAGTAACGATTTCTGTACTTTGACCGCGTTAGCTTACGTAGAGCTGCTGCGTAAGCACCGCCGTAAAGACCCGCAAGAACTAACGGTTGTCGTTGGTAAGGACGTCAGAAACAGCTCGCCACGACTAAAGACCGCCTTTGCCGAAGCCCTCGTCAGCAGAGGTGTTCACGTCATAGACATTGCACCTGCGGAAAAGGTAAGTTCCACACCACTGATGTATTTCGCCACCTGGCTGTTCGATGCCGATGGCGGTGTTGAAGTCACGGGCAGTCATCTGGATAAGGAATGGAACGGCTTCAAGCCATGTATTGGTTCTGAGAGCGCCAAGGAGAATCACATACGTGAGATGTTTCAAACCGCAAAGAAACTCGAAGATGCGTTTAAAACAGGTTCCCTGCGCGTTCCAGACGCTGCGGTTAAAGGCAAACTCGAAGAAGTGCACGTTCTGCCAGATTATCATGCTATGATAGCTGCGAACGTTGTTCTGCGGGACAGATGGGAAGAACTGGCATTGAACGCACTTTCGGGTAAGATTTCGTTACGGAATGCAATTTCTACCGCGCTGCACGAGATTGAGAAACTGCCTGAAAGCAGAACAAAGCCGCTAACCGGCTTAAAAATCGTTTATGACGCGGGAAACGGAACTACGGGTGTAATCGCACCGCCAATCTTCCGCGATTTAGGCGCAGAAGTATTCGAACTTTACTGTGAACCCAATGGCAACTTCCCGCATCACCTGCCCGACCCGACAATACCAGGGTTCTTAAAGGATTTGCATGCGGAAGTTCAGCGTAAAAATGCACACATCGGGCTGTCTTCTGACTGTGACGGCGACCGTGCAGGCGCAGTATCGCCAGGTGGGCGGAACATAATCGGGGAACAAATCCTCGCTATGCTCTGCAAACACATTTTAAAAGAGCGTCCACGTGCGAAGATTGTTTACGATACCAAATGCTCGGATGCGATACGAGAGATAATCACGGAGAATGGTGGCGTGCCCGTAGAATGGAAGACGGGATTTTCATTCATAAAGACGAAGATGGATGCGGTTGGTGCAGTTGCAGGCGGTGAGATGTCAGGGCATGTGTACTTCGCAAAGAACAATCGTGCAGACGATGCGGTATTCGCTTTTTCTGAACTTTTACTGCTCACCGCCGCAGAATTACATCGCAAAAGAAAAACGGACGTGGTTGACGAAATGCTTGCGGACTTTTTGAAACGATACGTGAACACGCCGGAGATACGGATTCCCGTGGTGAGCGATGAGGAGAAGGAGCGGGTTTCTGATGTAGTGGAGAACTACTACCGTGCGCTTGCGGCAAAGAACACGGGAGAATACAAAAGAAGAACCGATGAAGCGGGAAACGATATAGACGGCGTAAAGGTAGAGTTCGTGAAGGAGAACGGCTGGGCGCTTGTGCGCCGCTCGAACACTTCACCGATGATTATCCTCCGGATGGAGGCTCGGAACGAAGAAGGGCTCAGAACGATTGAAGAGCACGTGCTAAAAAAGTTTTCGGCGTTCGACACGGTGGACCTGAACGCAGATGAATACGTGCGAGAAATAGTGCAAAGGATAAAGTAAAGCTTTTTAAATAGGCACGGTATATATTATAATTGGAGGGGAAAAGAAAAGAGGTGTCTGAGTGGCTTATTGCGAAGCTTTTACTCCTGTTTGTACTATTGGTCATATCCGGATTCTTCTCCGGCTCTGAAATCGCGCTGATTGGTATAGGTAAACTAAGAGCGCGGGCTTTGTTAAAGCGCGGCGTGAAGGGAGCAGAGAGGATAGATAAATTGGCGGGCGACCCTGAAGCCGTAGTCACTACCGTGTCCGTCTGGAATAATATAGTGAATATTGCCGCCTCAGCAGTAGCTACTTCTCTCGCAATAGACTTCTTTGGTAGATTACATGGTGTGGTCATTGCAATCGGCGTGATGACATTTTTAATTCTCACGTTTGGTGAAATTCTGCCCAAGATGATTGCCGCTCACCAGTCGGAAAGGATTTCCTTCATCATTTCCAAGCCCATAGCGTTTTTGGTTTCTATAACTCAGCCACTCACAAATGTCTTTTCGGTGATTACATCCGCGTTTGAAAAGCAGCTCCTGGGTATGAAACGGCATCGGAAAAAGTTAATGACTGAGGAGGAGGTGGAGACGATGCTGGACATAGGAGAAGAAGAAGGAGCAATTGAAGAGGACGAAAAGGAGATGATGAAAGGTGTGCTAAGGCTTGACGAAATCGTGGTGAAGCACGTAATGACACCAAAGGAGGAGATGGTTTGCCTGGAAGTCAATCAAACCGTGGATTCCGCAGTAGAACTGATAAAAGCGAGTGGATACACAAGAATTCCCGTTTTTAAAGTCACAAAGGATAATATCGTGGGGATTTTATATGCTAAAGACATGCTGATAACAGCAAATGAGACTACAAATAAAGGCAAAGTTTCGCTACGAGAACTCATGAAACGTCCTCATTTTGTACCTGAGACGAAAAGGGTGGACGACCTGCTTGAGGAGTTCCAGCGTGGTAAATTCCACATCGCCATTGTCGTGGACGCTGCGGGAAGAACAAAAGGGTTGGTCTGTTTAGAGGACCTTCTGGAAGAGATAGTGGGAGCTATATATGATGAATACGACATAATAAAAACAAGCAAGAAAATAGAAAATAAATTATAGACACAGATTAACGCAGATGATAATATAGCGGTTTGGCGGTTTAGCGGTTTGGTCATGTGACTGAGCCGCTAACGAGCTAAACCTCTAAACTCGCTTAAT
>JAUXHM010000107.1 GCA_030621535.1 Candidatus Methanophagales archaeon
GTCCCGCCACCGGCACCATCAAACGTTATGTAATCCACTTTTGCTTCCGATGCCACTTTCATCGTCCATGCAACGTCCACAGGTCGGTAAGCACCTGTTTTTATCGTTACATATCTTGCACCGATATCACGCAGCCATTCAACATCCTCCACAAAACCGCGCTCTTCCGGGAAACCCACGCGGCTGTGCCGCTCGAAGGTCTTGAACAAGCCATCTTTGAACGCTTCCTGAACCGCGAGGTCTTCAGGGTCAGGCTGCACGATATATCCCCTCTTCTTCAGTTCCAATGCCCTTTCCAGCGAAGATACACGTATTTCACCACCTATTGCCTTTGCGCCCTGTCCCCATTTCCGCTCTACTATATTCACATCCAGTTTTGAGATTACATACTCATCCACCCCGAACCTCTGGTCTTCTACGTTCGTCTGCACCGCGATATCGCCGTAGTTGCCGTCCCAGTACTCTTTGAACAGTTTTACTCGGCGCTCCATCTCCGGTGATTTCGTTACTTTACCGTTCGTGAACACCGATTCTTTGTCAACACCGCAGACGTTCTCGCCGATGATAAGTACGATTCCCGCGAGTGCGGCGCCAATCGCAAGTCCATCCCAGTTGTTCCTCCCCACGTCCGTGGACCCGTAAGCGCCACTTGCCAGTGGTACCTTTAACGGAATACCGCCTATCTTCGATTCGATATTCACGTTCGGAAACACAGCCAAATCCGGGCTCGGTTCTATCCCTTCTGCACCACGCAGCCTCGCAAGGATATTAAAATCCGACCAATCGAGTCCGTAATCCTTGTTTGACGCGGCAGTACTCCAGCCAAACTGCTCCGGCTCGGGATACAATACCTCTCGTCCCCTGAACGTACTCTTTCCTATTTCGCATAGCACTGTACACTCTTTCACGCATATCGGACACATTCCACTCAGCGTACTCACATCTCGCCTTCTCACGGACGTTCCCGTGGTAGACCTCGCATTTGCATATATATCTGTCATTTTAATCACCTCTTTCTCGCTGCAACGTAAACGAATAAGGATTCGTCAAACACGCAGAGCAAATTTGCATTTGCTCCAGTATCATGCCATAATTCCTCATTTTCTTATTAAAAGCGAATTTTTCTATCTTTTTTATTCCTTCTTCGTTCAGCTTCCTCGTTTGTATCGCATCTTTTGAAATATTTACGAGTTCTTCTCCCACTTTTGTCCTGATTATCAGTGACGTGCATCCATCCGGCGAGCCCGAAGAGCCTGCGGAAACATCGGCTAATTGTGATGAGAAATCTTCACATATCTTGCATGTATCTCGCGCACAATGGTCCAGGTCTTTAGTCGGAATACCGAACTCCTTGTCCTTTGTAACCACCATGAATTTCCCCTTTGTAACATAAAACCTCTCCACCTCTTTGATGTCTATTCCCTCCCGTTCAGCGAGGAATTCGACCAGATCACGGTGCCAGAAAGCCTCGGTCCCAAAAAGCCCGATTAAGACTTTCACTCTGTCCAGCTCCAAAGAGGAGTCATGCAGAGCCTGAAGCCTTCTCACTGCTTCTATATTACAGCCAACGCCGACCATTGCAATATTTTCATAGCCGCGGTCAATCGCCTCCCACACACCCAGGACAGAAGGACAAGCGGTGTATTTTGGACCTATGGCAAGCAAAACTTCTTCCGGTGTCGTAGCAACAAAAGGTTCGGCTTTCCAATCTTCTGTCCGCGTAGCGACAACGGCAGCATCTATAAATCCACTTCTTAACGCTTCACATAGCATTGCCGTTATAATACTGCCATCCTGCCCCACCTCTCTTATGCCTCTCTCCGTTGCTCTTGCACTTAATATTTCATTGTAGTATCCCAGAATCCGCCCCTCGGGCGAGGACGCGCAAGGGCTGAAATCACATACGCCATATTCCATCCTTGGGCACTCACCCTCACATAAACGGCAAGCTGCGAATGTGCGAGGACAGAAACTGAAACAGAAGCCCTTTGACACGGTCCCGCCGCAGCCCTTATCCCACACCACTTCTTCCTCGCTATACTTCTTAAAATCCGGTATGAACGCTGCACACGCACCACAATAGCAGCATACCGGGAAGTTTCTTTCCATCTTCTCTTTACCCACCTATATTAAGTAAATTATAGTATATAAAGTCAATTATTCTTCTTCTTGTTACATTTTTCGTAATAGAGGTTCATCTTGTTAAATAACGTTCATAAAATCGTAATTAACGAAGGATATTTATCTGTTCATGTCTATCATGCCTATATGAGCGATTTTTTGAAAGAGATAAAAAATTTCCATGATTCGGTAAATGAAAACAAACTGGAAATCTTCATAAGTGTCCCCAGACTTGCCATATTAATCTATTTAGAAGATGGAGAGAGAAGGAGATTGATGGAAATTAGAAAATCTTTGTGTGACGAACTTGATATGTCAAATCGAGCGATTTTACATCACTTAGAGCTTTTAGTCGAGAACAAATTTGCGGAGAAGGAGATTCCCGGTGTATATAGAATTACTAATGAAGGAAAAAATATCCTGAATTGTTTCAGATTCGTCAGAGAAGAAGAACAGGGGGCATAATACAAAGATGAAAAAAGAAAGGGGCTTTATCGTAGAAGGAGAAAATGCCAAAAATCGGGGGCCTTCTGAGCTATATCAATTTTTCTCGGGCGTGGGAAAGACGCTGTTGGTGAAAGGCAACCCAGGCGTGGGGAAGACCATCTTCTCGCTGACCTTGCTAAAAGAAATTGGTGAAAGAGAGAATGGCATCTATGTATCTACTCGCGTTGATATAGAAGGGCTGTACAACCAGTTTCCATGGCTAAAAGGGGTAGTCTTGGAGCATAACATAATAGATGTAACTCAAAATAGCATACCCAAAGGTGATATTTTAAAGCTCCTGTATAAAGAAGTCGTGGATATTGACATGGACTATCCTATGGTGGTTATAGACAGTTTGGATGCCATGATTTCCGCGGATGAGGATAAAGGTAAGATACTGGGACAAGAGATTGCTTCTTTTGCGAGAAGAAGTGCCACGCATATAGTATTGGTGGTGGAGTATGCGGAAATAAAAAGTCTGGACTATTTAGTGGATGGCATAGTCACGCTAAAAAATGTAAGAATACACGGAGAAGCGCATTTTGGGGATGTCTGGCGTGGAGGACTGGAAACTAAAGACTCCAGAGAGATTGTTATTGAAAAATTACGAGGGACTCCTATAAAGCAAAAAAAGTATGCCTATTCTCTCTATCAAGGGCGGTTTCAATATTTCGAACCCTTCTTACCAAAACCATTAGAATTGACACGAACAGCTATACGAGACCCCAATGATTTTTTAAGCTCGTCAGGCAATAAGGATTTTGATACAATACTGAATGGGGGATTTAACAAAGGTAGTTTCAATCTGTTTGAAGTGGAACACGGGGTAGACCAAAGATACGTTCATTTAATAGCTTCAATAATTTCTAATGCCGTGTTAGAGGATAAAGGGTTGATATTATTCGGTATAGGTGGAAAAGACATCGCAAACTTCCAGAAAAGGCTTTTAGAGGCACATTCTTCAAAGGATGTCTGGATTATTAAAAAATGCGATTCGAATATGGATGATAACGTGATACCTTTCACTGGAAATTTATATGAGGCGATAGAAAAAACTCACGAACTAAGAGAAAAATCGAAAAAAGAATTTGTTTATATCCTTGGCTTAGACCTTTTTGAATATTACATGGGAGAAATGGATACGATTAAGTTTGTGGAAGAGTTTATTGAAGGTATTTTGGGTAGCAATGACGTATTCGTAGGGATTGTGAAAAGACCCCAGCAGATAATAGATGTTATTTCCCATATCGCGGACACGCACTTTGTTTTTAAAGATATAAACGGCTCTCTGGGTATGTACGGCATGCGTCCAAAGACGGGGATATACAATATTGCGTTAAAAGCAGGAGATGAGCTGATTTTTACTCCTATCGTTTAGATTAGGCTCTCTACGCAATAATCTAAGTTCAGACTTGAAGTGATGAAGCACTTGAAGATGCAAGAAAGGTATTTTATCTCAAGTGGCAGTAAACTAAAACAGCCTACAACGTCACAACAATAGTAAAAATATGCAGGTCGGAAGAATAATCATTTCATTCTCATAAAATTCAAACTGGTCTTTACACACCAAAATTTTATTCTGCAATTGTACTGCGGGAAAATCCATCTTATCTACTTTATTTTGCCATTTAACCTCGATTCCTGAGCCTTCCAAATAAAAATCAATCTCTCGCTTTTGATAATAATAAAATATCTTACCAAATTTCCTTATTAGATGCTCCGCAACTATCCCTTCGACTAACTTAGGCATTTCCTCTTCTTTAAT
>JAUXHM010000139.1 GCA_030621535.1 Candidatus Methanophagales archaeon
TTAGCAATAATGCTTTTGTGCTCATTTTATCGTTTTGAAAGGTCTGTCCCAAAATTTGCTACGTATACCAATAAATAGGATTTCCAAATATATTATTTAATATGACACCGACAAATAAAGGCCTTTTGCTACTCATTTCTTAAGTAGCTTATTCTCAATCTATTTTCGTTCAATCACCCATCCCAACCGCCATCAGATACCCTCGTGCTCGCTCGGTTTTCGGATACCTATTCGCGAGTTGCCAGAATTTTGGTCCGTGTCGTGGCACCTTCAGGTGTGCAAGCTCATGCACCACAACATAATCATGCACAAATGTCGGCATTTTCAACAGACGGTCGGAAATCCTGATTGTTTTGGTTCTTGTGTTACAGGTTCCGAACGTGCGTGTATTTTGCTCGGTCGTATAACTTATCTGCTTCCAGGAGAGTTCCCCTGCAAAATACCGTTTGTTGAGTGCTCGAGCACGCTGTTCCAGTATGGCATCAGCATTTTTATCCGTGAGTTCGTTCTTGCGTCGCCGCGACTCGAAACGCTTTTTCGCCCATTGAACGTATTTTGACTCCTCCTCTCGCGAGATAGCCGCCGGTAGGTATAAGTGAATGACGCCATCCACTTCTCGTGCGCCTATCGTTTTCTTTCTTCTTTGACTGCGAATTATCTTGACGTCCATCCTTTCCAGCCAGCATATTTAAGGGTGACGAGCCCACTGCGGAACTGCAGCCTCGGGAAACGCATCTATTCGTGGGAGGTACGGCTTAATGTCGATTATCTGCGAGCCTTCAAAAGCGTCGAGCCCTTTCACCGATAAAATATTCCCTTCCAGTTTCGCCAGTTCCGCTACGCACAATCCGATAGAATTCGGTCTGCTTGGGCTCCTGGAGGCGAACACACCCACTTTTGGGTTTCCCGCACACCCCATTGGAATTACTTTTAAAACCCTTCTTCTCTCCTCAGTAGCTCGTAAATGAAACCAGTAGAGGATAATAATATGCGAGAAGGTATCTAATCCTTCCAAACCCTCATGAAATTCATCAAAAATTCTTATCTTTGATACTCCCCTTTCGTTCGCCTTCTCCACCACACCAATAAATCGTAACATGGCTTTACTTTACCTAAAAGACGAAGAGAGCAGTGCCCCGCCCACGGCACCTATGTACTGTGGGTATTTCGGCACGATGACATCAAATCCTAACACATCGTTCATCGCTACCGGCACGCCCTTCACCAGTGAAGTACCGCCAACTTCTATCGCAGGCTGCCTGAGGTCTATCTCCTGTAACAACTGCTCTTTTACCTGCTCCACAACCGAATGGCATGCAGCCGCCGCAACGTCTTCGCGTCTTGCCCCGCTTGACAATGCGGATACGAGGTCCTGAATACCAAAAACGATACAATAGCTATCTGTCTTTACTTTATGCGCGTCGCCTTCCAAAGCCAGCTCCCCCATCTCTACCACGTCTACACCCAGTCTACGTGCCACCATCTCCAGGAACCTTCCTGAAGCACCTGCGCATATTCCACCCATCGTGAAGTTGTCAGGGATACCGTCTTTTGCCGTTATTATCTTGTTGTCCATGCCGCCGATGTCAATAATCATTGCCTCTCCCTTTTCTATTCCCGCAAGATACATCGCAGCCTTTGAGTTCACGGTCAGCTCTTCTTGCACCAGGTCCGCGTTGAAACGCTCACCTAACCCATATCTACCGTAGCCTGTCGTTCCTATCGCCTCTATGTCCTCCCTTTGCACACCTGCGATTTCCAGCGCCTTCGCAAAAACACGCTCACCCGTTTTTACTACGTCCCCCGTTGGACTCCATGTAGCACCCAACACCTCATCATCCTGCATTATCGCTGCTTTTGTCGTTGTGGAGCCCGAATCTATGCCCGCCGTGAGTCCCTCCTGTTTCGTCCTTTCCAATATCCATCTCCGCTTCACTATCGTAATCAATGCTTCCATTCTCGTCAGCAATTCACCCGCCTTCGTCCGATCCGAAAAAGGGTACATAACAAGCGGCAAGATTGTCTTATCCTGTATTATCTTCCTTATTTCCGTCCTTATAACCGCTCCTCGTGGACACTTGTGACAGCCTGCAATAAATACGGCATCCGCATCGCATAACCCCTCAGCCACCGCGAATCCTCTTGCCAACGCCACACTTAATCCAATGCTGCTCTTAAGGTCATATCCAAATTCGTCTACTTTCGATTTCACATAGTCAAGGTCAACTTCAGGCACAAATATCTCGGCTCCTATCTCCGTAGCAACTTTCTCTATCTCTTTTTGCACGTTCCCATATACAGTGCCACAGGAAACCTGAGCGATTTTTATTTTTTCCTCTCTTTCCCTGTCCTTATCCTTCTTCCTCGCAGTCCCCATGATTTTAATATAGCTCCCTTTTTATTTATTTTACTTATATTTGAGAATATATATTCATACAGGAATTATGCGTGATGCAAGACGAGTAAGATGTGTTGGTTTTCAGCCAAACGTCCTTTACTTCGAGCCAAGGGCAATGGCAGGAGCAGGAGCACGGGGGATGGGCTTCTACAATCCCAAAACTGAAAAAATATTGAAGGTAGAGGAGTTAGAGAGCATAAGGCTGAAAGATTATTTGCGGCTCGACCAGGCGGAATCGGGGAAGTTAATGGATATTTCGCAACCTACGTTCCATCGAATAATAACCGAAGCACATCGAAAAATAGCGGAAGCCTTTGTCGAAGGGAAAGCCATAAGGATAGAGGGCGGGAGCTATGTGTTTGCGGAATGCAAAATGCCCGCCCGGTGTGGAGGAGGAAAGCATAAAGGAGGGAGAGGACCTTTAGCTTCTTTTAATTTTGGGGATACAGTATAATTATGACTACGGGAACGGAAGGAGAGAAAGAAAAAGAGAAGATGATGAAGGAGGAAGACGCGGCGTTGAAAGCGAGTATGGAGAAGGTAAAACACAAGATAATGGTGATGAGTGGAAAGGGGGGGGTAGGGAAAACGACGGTAGCCGCGAATCTCGCTTTTGCTCTTGGAATGAGGGGTTTAGACGTGGGTTTGATGGATGCCGATATACACGGACCTGACGTACCGAAGATACTGGGAATAGAGGACAAGCGACCAGAGATTTCGGGGGATAAAATGTCGCCAATTTTGGTCACACCGAGGCTGAAAGCGATGTCAATAGGGTTTCTGCTGCCTGACCGGGATTCTCCTATTATCTGGCGGGGACCGATGAAGATGAATGCGATACGACAGTTCCTCTCAGACGTGGATTGGGGTGA
>JAUXHM010000102.1 GCA_030621535.1 Candidatus Methanophagales archaeon
GACCTCAGGGTTACCTGCTTCTCAGATGCGTGCGAATACCCGGATGTCTATGATTTCACGTATTATGGTGCGAGTAAACAGTTAGTTCAAAACAGATACGTGCTGGAGGCGATACCGCCGAGCGAGAGAGCGATGGCAATATCGGTAGCACTTCAGAATGAAGAGGCTGCGAATCTGATGAGGACAAATAGTTTGGAAAGTGTGACGCCGACCGTTAGGAGGGTGCTTCCGGAGACTGCGGAGAAGTTCTATGTGCCAAAGACACTGCTCAGCGTTACGTGGACGCGGTTTGGAGAGAATCCTGTGGTTGTTTCTGTTCTGGTTGACCCTGATGAGGGGAAGGCTGTGAATGTGTGGAGTAATTGGGGAGTAGAAAATAAAGGAGGTGATTGGAAAAATGAATGAAAAAAATTTGGTAGAAATGCAAATACCTGTAGAAGAAGTAGAAAATGTAGATGAACTCGTTAGCGAGGGATATTATGGCTGCAGAAATGATGCAATCCGCGATATAATTAGACGCGGAGCAGCGCATCTTAGATCGAGATATTGGTTTGTTGAAACAAAAGGGGGTGATGGAAAATGATAAGTGCGAAGAAAACAATTGCGATGGTTTTTGCGGTGGCATCTTTGCTGCTGCTTGCAACAGCCGCAGTATCTGCCGCAGATGGTCCTGCGGTCATGATTACGGACTACAAAGTGGAGCCGGAAGTTTTGATGCCCGGCGACACCGGCACTATTATCGTAACAATAAAAAACATGGATACACAATCATCAGAGACCGAGACAACAACGACCACTACCACGTGTTACACATCCTCTACTACGACGACGTCAACGGTAAATGCAGAAATAGAAAGCATACGGCTGAGTAGCAGAAGCAGGGACATAGGATGGTTGCAAGAAGGCTTCCAGCGCTCTGAGTACTTCAACGTAGGAGCTTTAGGACCGGGTGAGAGCATAACAATCGCAATACCGATAAAAGCTGCCGCTTATACCAGCGAAGGCACTTACTTCCCTGAAGTGTGCATAGAAGTGGATAATGGCGACAACGTGCGATTTCCAATTCCTGTAAAAGTGGAGAGCAGTAGCGTAGAGATACTTGAGAAAGACGTTCCTTCTGAGATTTCGCTCAGCGAATCAAAGGAGATAGCGATGGTGGTGGCGAATAGCAGACCTAATTCTGTGAGCGGTGTGAAAGTGCTCGTAAAAGCAAAAACAGAGGAGTTAGAATTCACGCCAGAGTGTATATTCATAGGCAATTTAGCGCCATACGAGAAAAGAGATGTGAATTTCTCGCTTACTCCACTTTCACCCGGAAATAAAGACATTCAGTTTGAGGTGGAGTACAAGAATGGTGTCAATTCGCATCGAAATGCACTTAAATCCGCTATATTCGTAAGGAGCAACGCAGACGTAAGACTCATCCTGGTAGATGCGCCGAAGTCGGTTTTGAAGGGAGAAGTTGCGAAGGTAGACTTTGACGTAGCTAATGGAATGCCAAAGGACGTTAAAGCGGTATCCGTAGTGCCCGTGAGTAACGGAGAAGGAAGAGAGAGGATATTGCCTTTAGAATATTTCATCGGTGACATGGAAGCAGGGGACGTCTTTTCCGCTTCTTTTGACGTTGACACCCGCGAACTAAGTGCTGGAGAAAACAGAATCGCGTTCAAACTGGCGTTCCGGGATATAGACACCGACAGGATATACGAAACAGCGGGTTATGAAGTGCGTATAGAAGTAAAAGAGCCGCAGAAGGATGCGTTACCTGCTATGTCTATGTCCTTCGTTGCACTTCCCGTAATCCTGTTATCGGTTGTTGCAGTCGTGTGGGTCAGAGTAAAGCACAGGAGGAAAATGGTAGCATGATTCGATCAGAGCACCTAAACAAGGTTTACCGGATGGGGAAAATAGAGGTTCCGGCGCTGCGAGATGTAAGTTTAGAGATAGAAGAAGGAGAGTTCCTCGCTATCGTGGGGTCTTCCGGCTCTGGCAAATCCACGCTGCTCAATATGCTCGGATGCCTGGATAAGCCGACAAGCGGTGCAGTATTCATTGATGGTGTGAATACCGCCTCGCTAAACGAGAACGAGCTTGCGGAGATAAGAAGGGAAAAAATAGGATTCATATTCCAGCAGTTTAATCTCATTCATTCTTTAAATGCGCTGGAAAATGTCTCGCTTCCCATGTTCTTCGCAGGCGTGAGCAGCGAGGAGCGTATGAAGAGGGCTGCGGAACTGCTTGCAAAAGTCGGGCTTCGTGAGCGTATGCATCACAAACCTTCGGAGCTGAGTGGAGGGCAGCAACAGCGAGTGGCTATTGCAAGAGCGCTTTCTAATAACCCCTTGATCATCATCGGCGACGAACCCACGGGGAACGTGGATAGCGAGACGGGAAATGCAATAATGGGCATCTTAGAGGGTTTGAATAGCGAAGGACGGACGGTATCGTGGTGACGCACGATACTGAGATTGCAGCTCATGCGCCAAGAGTAAAAAGAATGAAAGACGGGAGGTTGCTTGAAGAATGAAGGATATATTTCTGTTAGCATACAGGGATATAAAGGAGCGGAAAGCTCGCACGGGTCTCACCCTGCTCGGCATCGCAGTGGGGATAGCGGCGGTAATCGCTTTAATGTCCGTGGGCTATGGCTTTCAGCAATCAGTAACGGGGGAATTGGTGGAGATGGCGGATCTGATAATGGTATTGCCGGGTAAAGCGAGCTTGGGGAGTGAGTATGTAGAACTTGGCAGTTTTAACGAGCGTGATTTGAAAGATATTGAAAGAATAGATGGTGTGAAGGAGACTGCAACAGGGGCAAGCAGTATGGAAGAGGTGGAATACCGCGGTGAAAAGACCGTTGTGAGCATTGTTGGTATTGAGCCACGAGATGTCGGTGTGGTATTTGGGGATATGGTGAAAACAGAAGAAGGAAGATTCTTAAGAGATAACGATCACAAAGCCTGCCTAATTGGACATAGCATTGCGAAGGACTATTTTGATGAAGAGATCGGGGTCAACGACAGGCTAAAGATAGGGGGAAGCAAATTCAGGGTTGTGGGGATATTAGAGAAGCAGGGAGGATTCAAATCGGAGCTCGATTCGGAGATACGCGTGACGAGAAGGGACGCAAAAAGTATTCTTGGTAACGATGGTATTTCGTGGATATTTGTGAGGGTGAGAAACATAGGGGAAGCGGAGGAGATAGCGGATGAAATAGAGGAGCGAATAGATGAGAACCATAAGCTGGATGATTTCACGTCCGCAATGACGATGGGCAGCGTTATAGATCAGTTAAAAACCATTTTCACGCTGCTGCAAGCTGTTTTAATCGCTATCGCTTCTATATCGCTTATCGTGGCTTCTATTGGCATAATGAACACGATGCTGATGTCCGTGATGGAGAGGACGCATGAGGTGGGAATAATGAAAGCGATAGGAGCAAAAAACAGGAATGTTCTTTCTCTTTTCTTGCTTGAGTCGGGCATTGTGAGCGTGGTGGGCGGCGTTTTGGGCTGTGTATTGGGTGTCCTTGGCGCAAACGTCATAAGCATTGGAATAGGTGCGGCATTTGGTGAAGGGATACCGGCGATTGTGAGACCAGAGGTTTTGCTCGGCGGAATAGTTGTAGCGGTGCTCGTAGGAGTTCTGTCCGGGTTGTATCCGGCGAGAAAGGCATCAAGGATGAGTCCTGTCGAGGCGGTGAGGTATGAATGAAAAGGAGAAAGATTTTTGGAAAATATAAGGAGGGGATATGAAAAAATGACCAATAAAAATTTTGCTGGTCGCTCAGACCGTCATATGTCTAATTTTTCTTTCAGGATGATATCCCTAATGCATGATAATCCGCTTCTCCCGATTTTCAGAAATCCTTACAAGCTATTGAGAGCAGCCGGACTAAAGCCGGGTCAAAAAGTGCTGGAGGTTGGCTGCGGTCCGGGATTTTTTACAATACCTGCGGCAAAAATAGTGGGCGAAGAAGGCTTTGTTTACGCTGTAGATGTACATCCACTTGCAATAGAAAGAGTTAAAGAGAAAATCGAAAAAGAGGGAATAAAAAATGTCGGGTATATTCTTGCAAATGCATCTGATACCGGGCTACCAGACCGAAGTATTGACCTTGCCTTTATTTTTGGACTTCGTTACATCGCTGGCGGACTGGGAAATGTTATAGCTGAGATACAGCGTATTTTAAAACCTGGGGGTGTACTTTCATTTGAAAAAACGAAGGGGTCAGAGAAGAAATTAATTGAGGAGGTAGAAAGAGGGGGATTTATTTATTCGGGGAGACAGGCGAGGATTTTCTTATTTACAAAGAAGAAATGAAAGGTCAGGCAATCTCTCCAAGTTTCCCTTCCTACTTCCACAGGAGTAGATTCTGGTTTGCAATGAGAATCGGTCATTATGTTGAGGGATTGTGAGTAGATTGTAAAAAGGTAAAATCAAAGCTTTCCGTAAATTCGCCATTGCAAAAATACGCAAGTTATTTATATACCCTCCTCTACTTATAAGCCAGGCGGTAAAAAATGACAACTGCAGAAACATGGCATGGGATTTTTGGAGCATACAACACGACATGGCTTCCAGTACTAATACTATTCTGGCTTGCATTAATCATCTGCACTTATCTTTTGAT
>JAUXHM010000163.1 GCA_030621535.1 Candidatus Methanophagales archaeon
GGAACGGTACGCGAAACGAAGAGGAAGATGGGGAGTTCTGAGAAGATATACGTGAAGACGGTGGACAAGGAATTCACACCGCAGGAAATTGCTTCGATGGTATTGCAGAAGATAAAGACGGATGCAGAAGCGTATTTAGGCGAGAAGGTAGATGCTGCTGTTATCACGGCACCTGCGTATTTCGATGACAACCAGCGACAGGCGACGAAAGATGCGGGAGAGATAGCGGGATTCGATGTAAAACGGATAATAAACGAGCCGACAGCGGCGGCAATGGCGTATGGACTGGGCAAAGAAGGAGAGTATAAAGTCGCGGTTCTCGACTTTGGTGGTGGCACTTTTGACGTTACCGTTATGGACATAGGCGAAGGCGTATTTGAGGTGCTTTCTACAAGCGGGGACACGCATCTTGGTGGAACGGACATAGATGCAGCGGTGATAGACTGGCTCGTAGCGGGATTCAAAGAAAAAGAAGGGATAGACTTGAGGGGCGACCTGACGGCGATGCAGCGGATACGGGACGAGGCAGAGAAAGCGAAAATAGAACTTTCCTCTTCGGTATCCACAACGATAAATCTGCCGTTTATTATCGTTTCTGGCGGCGAGCCAAAGCATTTAGAGGTGACGTTTACGCGAGCGAAATTAGAGCAGCTCGCGGAGCACACGTTGAAACGGTTAGAGTCGCCGATACGAACTGCGCTGAAAGATTCAAAGCTTTCACCTGACGACATAGACAAGATATTGCTTATTGGCGGTCCCACGAGGATGCCGATGGTACGTGAACGATTTGAATCCATCTTAGGTAAGAAAACGGTGGGTGGGATAGACCCGATGCAGTCCGTGGCAATAGGTGCGGCGACACAGGCGGGTATTCTCAGCGGTCAGGTAAAGGCGGAGATAGTTCTGCTTGACGTTACGCCGCTTACGCTCAGTATTGAGACGCTGGGTGGTGTTGCAACTACGCTGGTCGAGAAGAACACGACAATACCAACGAAGAAATCACAGGTGTTCACGACAGCAGCAGACAGTCAAACGAGTGTGGAGATACATGTTGCACAGGGCGAACGCCCGATGGCTGCGGATAACACTTCGCTTGGCAGGTTTCATCTGGATGGTATTCCGCCCGCGCCACGTGGCGTACCGCAAATCGAGGTTAGGTTTGACATAGATACAAACGGGATTTTAAACGTAACTGCAAAGGATTTGGGCACGGGCAAGGAAGCCTCGATTAGAATTACCGCATCTACGAAACTGGCAAAGGACGATATAGACAGGATGGTGCACGAAGCGGAGAAGTACAGTGAAGAGGACAAGAAGCGGCGGGAGGAGATAGAACTCGTGAATCAGGCTGATTCGCTCGTGTATGCTTCGGAGAAGACGATTACCGAGCTGGGGGACAAGATAAGTACGGAACAGCGTGAGAAGGTAGAGAAAGCGAAGGACAAGCTGAATGAATCGTTGAAGACGAAAGATATGGCGAAGATAAAGGTGGATACGGATGAACTGACGAAAGCGCTGCATGAGGTTTCTGCGGTGGTGTATCAGGAGGCGCAGAAGAAGGCTGCGGAAGAAGCGGCTAAACAGGGTGCACCGGCAGGAGCGGGGGCTGGAGCAGGAGCAGGTGAGGAGAAGAAAGCAGGTGAAGGCGATTACGTGGATGTGGATTATGATGTGAAGGAGGAAGGTGAGGGCGAGGAAAAAAAGTAAGAGTAAAGGTAAAGATAAAGACAAAAGTAAACTTATATAAAGGGAGAATTAACTAAGTTCTCCTCTATTTTTCTTCGTTTTTTTTTAAAAAAGTCTAATATAATTGAATGAGAATTTTACAATAAATAATATGCAACTCCTGGAAGTATCAGAATGGCTAGAGAAGTATAACAGTAAGAATGAATCCTTTGATTTAGAAAAAGAAATAGAGAATACAATAAGCCGAAAGATTTTTCTAACAAAAGAAGATTTGATAAAGATAGTAAAATGGAGATTTCCTAAAGGTTTAGAAAAAAATAGAGAAAGGGTAATTAATTTTATTGAACAAATGGATGGTTCGGAAATAGAAAAAATTACTTGGGAAGCATTTGAAATTGAAGAAGAAAGTAAAAAAATAAAAAAATTATGTAAAATTAAAGGTGTAGGAATATCTTTAGCAAGTTGTATTTTAACATTTCACAATCCCAAAAAATATTGTGTTTTTAATACTCATGTATACGATGAAATTTTTAAAATAGAAACAAGACCCAATAATTTCTTTTCAACTCCGGATCACTGCTTGGAGATGTTAAATGAAATAAGGAAATTTTCTGAAAAATATAATTTGATGGTTAGAGATGTGGGAAAAGCTCTGTTCAAAAAAAATTGCGAGGAAAGTAAATCAAACAATACAAGAATAAAAGATATTCCAAAAGAGAATAGACCTAGAGAAAAATTTCAAAAATCAGGGGCTTTTGCTTTAAGTGATGCCGAATTGCTTGCAGTTATTCTTCAGACAGGAACCAAAGACGAAAACGTTATTGACATGTCCAACAGATTAATCTCAAAATACGGGTTGGACAAACTATCGGATTTATCATTACAAGAGCTACAGGAGATTAAGGGGATTGGGCCTGCAAAAGCAATGCAGATTATGGCTTTGTTTGAGTTTAACAAACGGCATGCAATATCAAAAAGAGACGAAAAGCCAATAAAATGCGCTAAGGATGTATACGAATAT
>JAUXHM010000149.1 GCA_030621535.1 Candidatus Methanophagales archaeon
TTCGCAAAGAACACGGAATTGGTAGGAAAGGAATTTCCGGTTTTAGTGATGGAGAAGGGGAAGAAGGGTGGCGTGATAGGCAGGGACGCTTCGTACAGGACAATAGTAATAAAAAGTGATTTGCCGCTTGGTGTCACTTGTAAGGTGTGGGTAAAGGATGCGAAAAGCACTTATTTGGTGGGGGAAGTTCAAAGCAGTGATGTAGAATAGATGGCTGAGGCAAGAAAAAATAAATCATTGACACAGATTAACGCAGATTAACACAGATGATAAGAATTAACACGGTTAAACTAAAATAAATCCGCGTAAATAAGTGTAAATCTGTGTCTTAAATAGAAGGAAGCTATGGTTTATATACAATAAAATGACAAAAAAGGAGATAATAGGTTATCAATTCGCAGAGCGGATAAAATCCGCGTTGATAATCAGCTCTAAGATGCTGGCGGTGATAGAGACGCAGAAGGATAGCGAATTAGAATTAGAGGGGGCAAAAAAAGCAATGTTCGCTTTCTTTGACGGACTGTTCACCGAGACAGGAATGGCACTGAACGCAACAGGAATGCAAGAATTCATGCAGGTAGAAGAAAAAGTAATGGAGGTAAAAAGGAAGATAGAGGAAGGAGATTATGATGCGGCGTATGCAAACCTTGGAAGAGCGGTTTCACATGCTACAACTGCCTGTGACCGAACGATGAGAACGTTGATAGAGAAGGGGTTGCTGTAATTTTTAGCAACAAAATAATACGCATAACTTTATATAATGAAATTGCAAATAACTTCACATGATGAAGGTAGCGATAAACGGTTGGGGGAGAATAGGACGAATTGTGTTCAGAGCGGCGCTACGTAATAGCCCAGACATAAATTTCGTGGCGATAAACAGCCATGCCGCGGAACCTTCCTGGGCAGCACATCTGTTGAAGTATGATTCCGTGCACGGTGTGCAGGATGGAGAGATAAGAGCGGAGAAAGACACGAATGCGATAGTCGTGAACGGGAAGGAAATAAAGATATTCGCCGAGACCGACCCGGGGAAGTTGCCATGGGGTGATTTAGGTGTGGATGTGGTTGTAGAAGCATCAGGGAAGTTCAGAGAGCGGAAAGACGTATCGAAACATCTTGATGCAGGTTGCAAAAAAGTGATAATAACCGCACCGGCAAAAGACCCGGACGTGACAATTGTTCCCGGCGTCAATGATGAGATGTATGACCATGAAAAGCACGATATAATTTCGCTTGCGAGCTGCACTACCAACTGCCTGGCGCCCGTGGCAAAGGTATTGAACGAGGAGTTTGGCATAACTCGCGCTTTTATGACTACTGTGCATGCCTACACAGGCGACCAGAAGCTTCTTGATGGACGGCATAAAGACATGAGAAGGGCTCGTGCTGCGGCTATGTCCATAATACCCACGACAACGGGAGCAGCAGCGGCAATAGGCGTTGTAATACCTCCACTGGCAGGTAAGATGGATGGAATAGCGATGCGTGTTCCCACGTTTAACGTTTCTGTTGTTGACCTCGTAGCAGAACTGGGAGCGGAAGTTACGCGTGATGGCGTGAACAGCGCTTTTGAAGAAGCAGCTAAAACGTCTCTGAAAGGTATTCTTGATGTTTCTTATGAGCCTCTTGTCTCTATTGACTATCTGGGAACGAATTATTCTTCCGTGGTAGATGCACTGTCTACGAGCGTGATAGGCGATAGCAAGGGCAAGGGTGGCAGCGGCAGTTTAGCTAAAGTACTGTCGTGGTATGACAATGAATGGGGCTACTCATGCAGAGTGGTGGATATGATAAAGCGCATAGAGGAGAAGGGCGTGTAGAAATAAAGGAAAATGAAGGAACAGCTAAAAGAGTTCTTGACGATAGATGACTTCAACGTAGAAGGAAAAACAGTGCTTTTCAGGGCTGATTTGAACTCGGTAGTTAAAGACGGGAAGGTGGAGATGAAGGAGCGGATAGAAGAGAATGCGAAAACGATACGTGAACTCTCAGAGAAAAATGCGAAGGTTGTCGTTCTCGCACATCAAGGCCGTGCGGGTGGTACTGATTTTCTGCCGTTGGAGCAGCATGCGCAATTGCTCAGGAATTTTGTGGATTTGGAATACGTTGGCGATATAATAGGGCCCGTCGCAATAGAGGCGATAAAAAAGCTGACTGGTGGAGATGTTTTACTGCTTGACAACGTGAGAATGCTTGCAGAGGAAACGCTGGATAAAACGCCAGAGGAGCATGCAAAATCTATTTTCGTGCGCCGACTCGCCCCGCTTGCTGATATATACATCAATGACGCTTTCTCGGTAGCCCACCGGTCGCATGCGTCTGTGGTAGGCTTCCCGTGGGTGCTGGATGCGGGGATAGGACGACTAATGGAGCGCGAATTGAGGGCGCTGGAAAGAGCCGTTAACGACATAAAAAGACCCTGTGTTTATGTGCTTGGCGGTGCGAAACCAGAAGAAGTGTTTGACATAATGGAGTTTGCATTGGAGATGGGAGTGGATAGCATACTCACAACAGGAGTCATAGGCAGCTTCTTTTTGTATGCGAAAGGTGTCATTCCACTGAAAGTGGATAACCAGCTTTTTGAGCACGTGGGTAGAGCCAGGCGGATAGCGAATCGAGGCGGCAGGAGAATAAAATATCCCTGGGACGTTGCGGTTGAAGTAGATGGTAAGCGAGAGGAGATATCGCTTGATGAAGTACGAGCAAACCAGCCGATATACGACATAGGTGAGAGAACCTGTGAGAAATACGGAGAGATAATAAAAAATGCGCGGACCGTGATAATGAAAGGACCTGCGGGAGCATTCGAGAAGGAAGGATTTGCAAAAGGTACAAAAGAGATTTTCAAAGCGATTGCGGATTCTGACGCGTTTTCGCTGCTTGGCGGCGGACATACATCAGCGGCGATAAGCGATGTAGGGATGGACAAAGGAGAAATGGACCATGTCCATGTCAGTCTCGCAGGAGGAGCATTCCTGAGGTATCTTCTAGGAAAGCCACTGCCCGGGATAGAAGTGTTGAAGAAACG
>JAUXHM010000091.1 GCA_030621535.1 Candidatus Methanophagales archaeon
AGCGGATATCGCATATCGTACTTTTGATATTGAACACAGAGGATACTCTAAAATTATAGATAAAGAAGCGATGACGAGGCTTGAGTCGTGGAGGTAGTGATTTAGAAAAAGCATTCAATTTTTTCTAATCGATGATTTCAATGAACTCCACACTCTCAAAATCTGAGTCAAAGGTGATAATCTCCATTATTCCGTGATATTTGCATACGGCAGCTATTAATGCATCATTTGGAAATAAATATCTTCACTTTCAAACCTCTCCTCAAGTTCCCTTATTTTCTCCTCTGTCAATTTTGCCATGACAAAGTCTCCAAGATCCACTTCCGGTTTGATTGTAACCCTGACCTTTACCTTTTCTTTCAAATCTACCTTTTTCGATGGTTTAAGCACTCCCCCCTCATATATGCATTCAATTGTTTCTGATCCAGACATAGTTAAAATATCATTTGAGTTGCGTATATTTAAATCTTTCAGAGAACATCTTTGATACTTTTTAATGCCCCTATTTGATAATTTCAAGGAAATTAACCTGTTTAAAATCGCCATCAAAAGTAGCAAGTTTCCTTATTTCGTGATGTTTGCAAGTGGCAGCTATCAACGCATCGTTAGGTAGTAAACCATACCGGGCAATCACATCTTCGGCACTCTTTGAAATTTCCTTATTACTCTGCAATTCGATAGAGAGGTCAAGCAACTCATAAACAGGTTTCAAGTCCACTCTTTTCACCTTTTCAGGGGCTTTCTTGAGTTCAAACGCTTTCATTTTTGTTTTGAGTTTTAAATATATAAAAATCGCCTCTGAGACAACAATTTGATTAATATATCCCTTTTCTTCACCTTTTTCTATACGCTCTATTATTTTTTGTGCTCTTCTATCCCCGGCGAGATGGCGTATTATCACATTTGAGTCAATAAAAAGCCCATTCATCTTCTAACTCCCCGAATGCTTCCTCTATTTCAGCCTCGCTTACTTTGAGAATGCCAAAAGTTTTTTCCGCTACTGATTCCTTAATAATAACTCTGACTCTCGCATTTTCTTTCAGTTTTATCTTCTCAAAGGGTTTAAGCACTCCCCCCTCATATATACATTCAATTGTTTCTGATCCAGACATGGTTAGATTATTTAAATCGTATGTATTTAAAACTTAGCCACTCCTTCGAGTTTTTTTCTTTTCTAAATAAAGGGTTTATATATTTACCAAAACTAAAAACTAAAAAAATATGGTGAAAAATGCCTCGGTAGCTTAGCTTGGTTTGAGCGGCTGATTTGTAATCAGCAGGTCGAGGGTTCAAATCCCTCCCGGGGCTTTAACCCCCCCCAGATTACACAGATTCTCAGGACCCCACGATAATAGGGCGGGGTTTCCTTTGGCTATTCTAACCGCCATTGCTTCATTTTCTTGCTCCTGCTATACAAATACGGTTTAGGGATTTATAACCCCTACTAAGCCACTAAACCGCTAAGCCGCCAAATCGCTATCTTCTTATCCTCTCTTCTCCCACTTATGCAAATCAAGCACCTGAGAAAGCGTCTTACCCCTCTTTATCTCCTCTCTTATTCGTTCCTCGTTTTTCCATACTTCCTTCGCACGCCTTGCGATTTCATACGCATGCTCCTTTGGAACAACTACAACGCCATCGTCATCACCTATAATCCAATCCCCATGGTTCACTTCCTGCCCCCCGCATTTTATCTCCGCATTTAGTTCTCCGAAGCCCTTTGGCTCCCCGGCATTCGGCACCACGTGTTTAGCGAAAACCGGGAATCTTATTCGTCTTATTTCCGCTACGTCACGCACCGCACCGTCTATAACCACACCTGCAATTCCTTTCTGGCGGCAGCTCCATGATGCGAGTTCACCCCATATAGCCACGTCCTTCGAACCTGCGTAAACAACTATTACTTCTCCTCGCTTCGCCACGTCCGTTGCCTCTACCGGCTTCGCCCAGTCGCCCTCAAACGTCTGCACGGTTACCGCCTTGCCCACAAGCTTTATATCCTCAAATACCGGTGTTATTCCCTGCATTACGCCTTTACGGTGCATTGCATCCGAAATGTTCGGTGTGGACACCTGCATAAACAACTCAAAAATCCGGGCATCCAACGTTCTCTTCTTCGCATCCTTTGTCTCTTCTTTTTCTACCGTCCCAAAATCCATCCTTTCTCTTATCTTTATCGTTGAGTCACGCACCTTCGCAGATCTCGTTATGTTCCCGCCCACAATAATGACGTCAGCACCCAGATTCACCGCTTCCAATGCCATTTCCGCATTCATACCGCCCGCTACTGCTAATGGTGTGCTTATCGCAGCCGATACGTTTTCCAAAAGACTTAACACATCCATTCCTTTCATCTGCTGGTCTATTCCCACGTGCACACAGACGTAATCCACACCCATCTCTTCCAGCTCCTTCGCTCTCCTCACCGGGTCTTCGGTGTTCATTATATCCACCATAACTGCCACACCGTATTTACGAGCGGATTTTACCGCCTCTTCTATCACAGCGTTATCGGCAACTGCAAGTGTAGAGACCACCGAAGCACCGGATTTCGCCGCCATCTCCATTTCTATCGCACCCGTGTCCATCGTTTTCATGTCTGCAACGATATTCACTTCGGGAAAAGCATCTTTCAATGCCCTTATTGCATTCATTCCTTCACTTTTTATTAGCGGCGTTCCCACCTCTAACCAGTCAGCGCCGCCTTCTAAACTCTCTTTCCCTATTTCTATCGCCCTTTCCAACTCGAGCACGTCAAGGGCAACTTGCAGTATTTTCCGCTCTTTCTTTTCCTCCATGCTCACTATTAGGCTTTTTGTGAAAATAAATTATAGACGCAGATTAACACAGATGCTAAGAATCAACACGGTTAGACTAAAATAAATCTGCGTAAATCCGTGTAAATCTGTGTCTCAAATAGAAGAATGTTATACTTTATATACAATAAATAATCTCGTGTAAATCTGCGTAATCTGGTGGTTAATAATTTTCAGAATGCCTATAACTCCCAAAACCTCTTCGTCCTCATATATCTCCTCTCCTCCTCCAGTATATTACGATAAAAGTCATACTCATACTCGCCCTCTATGTCTTTAGACCTCCGTATTATTCTCGATGCCACTTCAGGTCCTATGCCACGAGCCGCAAGTGCAATCACGGCGAGAACGCCATGCGACAAAACCAGATTTGCGTTTCGATACACTCTTTTCACACGCTCTTTATTCTCCTCTTCAACAGCGGAACCTGTCCTTCTCACAACCTTGATTTCCTCCTTCTCCCACGGTTTTAACGCGGCTATCAGCCTCGAGTTGCAAAATGGGCAAACAAGCGATTCCGTCCCCGATTCAATTACCGTTTTCACTCGCATTTGCGATTCCCAGCGCTTGCAATACACACAGAATAAAATCACTCTGTCGTTCATTATTCTGTTTCTTAACGCATCTATAATCACACTTTCGTTTCGTTCAGACGCCAGTACGTCGCGCCAGCTCAAATACCCGGAGGCGCCAATGGGACTTAATCCGTGTGAAGAAAAACAGAGTTTTATCTCGCCGGATTTTAGTCCCCTCAATACTTCTTTCGTTCGCTCCACGTCAAGTTTATCAGCGAAGATGTTATTCACGGTCTCTTCGTATATCGGCGTCCCCGAGAATAATTTCACCAGCGTATCGGCGGAAATCCGTTTCCTATCAAAGTCCTTACGCAGCGCACCGAAACGCTTCGCCACGTTCAACAGCTCCCATTTAAGCATAAAGGAGTTTTTCAGTGTCTTTTCTAATATCGCCTGGACGAATTCGGGTTCAATTGAGTTCAACGTCCGCTGCAGGGCTTCTTTCTTCATCCTTCTTCCTGATTTTAATTTTATCCGATAGGGGTCTATCTCCATGGAAATATCCGTGCCGAGTCGAGCGCCGAGTAAAGCAACAACCAACCGTCCAAACGTCTCGTTTACACGATGCCCAAAGCAAGCGTTTATCACCATTTCCTTTTCATCTTTCGCCGTTTCTACAACCACTTCCTTCGCCGTTGGCACTGGACACTTCTCCTTAATTTGCTCTTTTATTAGGTCTATGAGCGTTCCCAAACAAGAGGAATTCACTCGTACTCCATATTCCATCTTCAAATCAGTCTCTAAATCCGCAATCTTTCCCACCGCCGAACTCAAATCAGAAGCGATAAAAGAAGCGATTTTGTCTCTTAAGTCACCTACTTCCTGTGCAACTGCAAAAGGAACGGGTATTTCCTCGCCTTCCCATTTGGGTATCTCGCCTTCCCTCTTTACACCGGGTTCTACGTTTATCTTTTCTTTCTCTGTTTTTACATCCAAGTCCACTATTCGCCATGTTTCGCCCTTTGCAACGAACAACGCACCGGGAGCCGCGAAATTTAGCATGAACCGCTCGTCCAGCAGGCAAATCAGTTTCCCGCTTACTATGTCATACACCTTGTATTTTCTCTCGTCCGGAATCATCGAAAGATTCTCGTAATAATACGTTCTCGTGCTTTTACTCCGCCGTATATCTCCCCCATCTATTCTTACCAATCTCTCCTCCTCTAACTGCTCTATCACACGCATCAACGAATCAAAAGAAACGTTCCTGAACGGATACGCCCTTTTTATCCACGAATGAAGTTTATCCGTCGAAACGGCACCAACGTCCAGCAGCATACCACAAATTTGGTTTGCTAAGACGTCCAATGAACCTTCCTTCAGCTTTATATCTTCTATTTCTCCATTCATTGCTCTTCGTGTAATCACCAACGATTCCGCTATATCGTCAGGAGTGAGGGCAATGACCTTGCCCGCGGAAATTCGTTGAAAAAAGTGCGAGGCACGTCCAACACGCTGCACCAATCTCGTTACTTCGCGTGGCGATGTATATTGAATCACGAGCTCAATCGAGCCGATGTCAATGCCGAGTTCCATTGAACTGGTGCAAATAAGGCCTTTTATCGCTCCCTGTTTGAATTTGTCCTCCGCTTCTATCCTTATCTCTTTTGACAGTGAGCCATGATGAACGCCGATTAACCCGGGTTCAAACTTGTTTATAATCGAAGC
>JAUXHM010000115.1 GCA_030621535.1 Candidatus Methanophagales archaeon
GGGGTTCGGACCCGTGACCTCTGCATTATGAGTGCAGCGCCCTAACCAACTAGGCCACCCCGGCGTTCTTTTGTTGCTATATATAAAGAAAGCATAACCTCCTTCTATTTAAGACACAGATTTACACTGATTTACGCAGATTTATTTTAGTTTAACCGTATTGATTCTTATCATCTGTGTTAATCTGCGTTAATCTGTGTCCATAATTTATTTTCTGTTTTCTTGTGGAAATCTGTGTAATCTGGTGGTTAATAATTTTCGGAATGACTATACTTTCTTGTTCGTATTATCGCTTTCTTTTAATTCGCTACGCAGGTCTCCCATCGTGGCAATCCGCTCTGCAACGGCGTCGTGCTGGTGTATGCTCTCTTCGTTTATCTGCTTTATCTCGATGACCGAGTCGTCAGGAAGTTCAGCGAACTTTTCTACCACGCGCTTCGCCATCTCACGCACGCAATCTTCAACAAACATCGTCTTTTTGTGCGCCTTTTTTACCACCTCCGCCTCGTCCGGTCGCTTCAGGATTTCATACGTCTTGGCACTCATTGAACGCTCTATTATCCCTATTATCCGCTCCATAGGGACTATTATGTCATCATCCACCTCAATCGAGATTATGCCTCGCCCTCTTTGGTTATGCGTTGCCATGGGCACCGTATTCAAAAAAGCATCCCGCTCTTCTTTTGTTATCCCCATCTTCGTTAGCTCTTCTGCTACGTTATCCCGCATCAGTTCCTGTGCGCAGGGGCATGCAGTCATCCCTGCCACTTCCGCTCCTATTTGCTTTCTTATCCTTACTCCCCCGTCAGGGTTACGAAAAGCTCGCGCCTCGGCAAAGATAATCGCAGGCTCCTGGCATTGTATCTTCATCACCGGCGTTCTTCTTTTCAGCATGTACACACTTCGCATTCCTATCTCCGCAATAGAAGCGTAGTCATGGCGTTCGAGCAGCCGCTTCGCTACTTCACTGCACAATTCCTCCACCTCGTATATCGGCGTGTTAATCGCCTCTTCCAGCACTTCGTACATCGCCTCGAAATTCCGCGACAAATTTGCCCCCTTTATGTTGCTCGGTAGGTCTACAAAGATATGAAAATCAGAAATAAGCACTACCGGCCTTTTACCGCCAGCTCGCGCTACTTCTACTAACTTCTTTACTCCCGTCACGCCTACCCTCGTTAGGTTTATCTTTATGTCCGGGCTTCCAGCTTGCACGTCAGGCAGAGGTAATGCCATTGTCTAAATTATCTATATCCCTAACCCTGCTATTTAAACTTTACATTTAAAAATAGAAAAATTTATATATTATCCTTCTAATTAATCCATTAAATGGAGGTATAACCTAAGTAAAATGATTGCACAAGAACAAAAGCCTATGGAGGAGATTATGGGTTATCTTGAGGGGAAACAGAAGGTAGTAGTAATGGGTTGTGGTGGCTGTGCTACTTTCTACGGTACGGGCGACAAAAAAGCGGTAGATTCGATGGCGGAGCAACTTGCGAAAGAAGGGAAAGAAGTCACCAAAATTGTCATGCCTTTGGGTATGCAGGCATGTGAAACCGAGAAGTGTTCGATATTTCTGCAAAAAAACCGAAGTGCCGTTGAGAACTGCGATGCAATTATGGTGATGAGCTGCGGTGACGGTGTGCAGGTGGTAACCGAGTATACGGATGAAGAGATGGGCCTTGCGAAGGAAGTCTATCCGGTAAACGACGCACTGGGGCTTGTAGGCGGCGGTCCTAAAAAACTTAAGGAGACCTGTCAGTCCTGCGGAATGTGTGAACTGGGCAAAACCGCGGGTGTCTGCCCTCTGACTGCCTGCGGAAAGGGATTGATGAACGGTCCCTGTGGTGGCGTGCGAGAAGGAGATAAATGCGAAATAGACCCCGATAAGGACTGCGCCTGGGTGAAGATATACAAACGAATGGAGAAACTCGGCAAACTCGATGCGTTCGAGCAGATGAATGACCCGCATGAATGGAGCAAAATGAAGAGACCGCGGCTATTCGAGCTGGAAAAGCCTATGGGTATGATGGACATGATGGGTGCTATGATGAACCTTAACACCATCAGTGGATACATGTCTATGATGTTCGCTAAGCCACCAGCCGAAGAAGAGGAAGCCAAAAAAGAGTGAGGAGTGTGATGAAAAAAAAATGACAGATGAAGTTTATAGCGATTTGATGCGAGAGTTTAAGGAAGGGAAATACGTCTTCACAGGCGAGTTAGAACCGGAGAAAGCAGGAAACGTCAACGAGCCGATAGAGATGGCGAAGGAGTTGCTGGGTTTAGTGGTAGCCTGTAACGTAACCGACAATCCGCAGAGTTTTGCTTATGTCAGCAGCCTTGCCGCATCGTATAAAATCCAAAAAGAGACGGGTATGGAGTGCGTTTACCAGTTAAGGTGTTCGGACAGGAATCGTATGGCGCTTCTATCCGACGTGCTTGGTGCCGGCACATTAGGGATAAAAAATATCCTTGCGTTAGCGGGCGACCACGTGTCATTGGGTGATACACCGGATGCAAAACCTGTCTTCGACCTGGACTCAACCACGCTGATAGCGATGATACGGAAGATGGTGGACGAGGGCAAGGACCTTGGTGGTAATGACATAGAGGACCCACCGAAACTGCACGTGGGTGGTGCAGCGGCACCCGGAGCAGCGCATTTGAAGGCTGAGGTTGGCAAGGTGAAGAAAAAGATCAATGTCGGTGTCGAATACCTGCAAACTCAGGTCGTTTACTACACGGACGTGCTGGATAAGTTCTTTAACGAGCTGGGAGAGACCGATGTCCCGATTCTGGTCGGGATATTCCCTGCAAGGACGTTCGGACAGGCGGATTTCTTCGATAAATACGTCGCGGGTGTGGACGTGCCACCGGATTATTTAGAGAACATGAGGGCGACGAAACAGATAAAGGACAAGGAAAAGAAGAAGGAAGAGGTGGACAGGGTAAACATGGAATTCTTTACCGGGTTTCTGGAGCATCTAAAGGGAACGCCGGCTGCGGGCTGCCACATGATGGCTGTGGGATATCCTCGGATAATTCCGCCACTCAAGAAAATAATAGAATAATATAAAAAAAAACGGGGGGTACTTTTCCCCTTCCCCCTCCATTTTATTTTTGATTTTTTTAATGACGAAAGAGATTTGAATATTAATGGTTGAGTTTGTAATTGTGTAAGGAATATGAACACCGACCAGATAACTGACTTCCTTCGAAAACAAAACGTCTTCACGGTCATTGGCGTTTCGAGCAACCCCGCGAAGTACGGGCATCAGATATACAAAGACCTTAAAGAAGTAGGTTACGTGGTTTACGCCGTGAATCCGAACATTGACACCGTATCGGGCGACCGATGCTATCATTCGCTGAGCGAACTGCCCGAAAAACCCGATGTTGTTGATGTCGTTGTCCCGCCCAAAGTAACGGAGAAAATAGTCGTGGAATGCCGTGATTTAGGACTAAAAAAAAGTATGGATGCAGCCCGGGTCGGAATCCGAGCGTGCAATATCGTTTTGCGTTCAGAACGACATAAAAGTAGTGCATGACGTATGCGTGATGGTAAAGAGAAGGGAATAGAAATTTCACCGCAGAGCACACGGAGAACGCAAAGGCATCAGAAAAAACAAACAATGGTTGAACAGTCTTAAAACTCTGCGTACTCTGCGCTCTCCGCGGTGATTTTAGTGCACATTATCGAGCCGTGTCTTTACCTCTTCCATGAACTCTTCCGTATTCGCCACTCGCTTCGCAGGCGGTTCAGCCAGATTTGCCAAGTCGCCGGTCATTACACCGTCTTCTATTGTGCCCGTAGCTGCAGCTTCTAATTTGTCTGCGAATGCCACAAGCTCGGGTATGCCGTCCAGTTCTCCGCGCTTTCGTAACGCACCGCTCCACGCGAATATGAGTGCAATGGGGTTAGTGGATGTCTTCTCTCCCTTAAAATGTTTATAATAA
>JAUXHM010000010.1 GCA_030621535.1 Candidatus Methanophagales archaeon
AACAAGAAAAAACTCATTCTGTTAAGGGAAAAATTGGAGAACTCGAATATACCTTACAAAGTGGATGTGGTTGACATTTCTCAAACATTCAGCAAATTCAGGGAAAAAGCGCTGAAGGAGGGGAAGGTATGGAGGAGTTAGGAATGAGAATAGAGGAAGCTGAAGGGGCTTTGGAAACTTTGCGAGAGATTCTGGGCGAACCTTACTCAGTAATAGTAAGAGATGCCACTATCCAGAGATTTGAATATACCCCTGGGATATTCTGGAAACTGATGAAAGAATATTTGTATAACCACGAGGGAGTTGAGTGCAATTCACCAAAATCATGCTTTAGAGAGGCTTCAAGCGTTGGGCTCCTGAGCGAGGAACAGACCATTTTGTGCCTTGAGATGACTGATGACAGAAACTTAACTTCCCACACTTATGTAGAAGAAGTTGCTGAACGCATATACGAAACAATAAGAGATTACTACGAACTCATGGATACCATATTTGATCACATCAGGAAGAAACTTGAGGAAGTCGCCGGAGTGAGAGAATTGTCAAAAATATTTCGTTAGCAAGGGTTTATTTATTTTAAAGAGGGCTTTATGTGCGAAATAATCGGCGTTTTTAACAACGAAAAGTCAACAGAACTCGTAATCACAGGTTTAGACGTGCTGAAGAAGGGCAGGGAGACAGACTTCAGAATTAGCACGGAAAACGGCGATTGGCATTCAAATGACCTGCAAGAATTAAAGCAGGTTGTGAAGGGAGAGAGAAGCAGGAATTGTATTGCGTGTTGCTCCTGTGAACCGCCTGCTTCAGGCGAGGGTTCAAAAGACAAGTTCGTTGCAGATGCAGAGATTTACAACATCTTTGAGGGAGAATTAAAGAAAATCCCTCTTCTTTCTGAGAGGAAGGTTGATGCTGCGTATGCATTTGCACATTGGATACGTGAAGGCGATAGCGATGAGTTGTGCATAGCACGGGACATAATAGGGTTAAAACCTGTTTGCTTCGTGCATACAGATGGATTTGCCTTTGCTTCGGAGAAAAAAGGGTTGGAAGCGATGGGATTTCCGCATGCAATTGTGCTTGACCCGCGAGTGCTGCTAAAATATGACTTACGGGAAGACCGGTTGCGTTTCGAGAAACGCGATTTTTTTGACATTGAACCCGAGCTAAAAGAGGACAAGGAGAAGCTAAAAGGAGATTTGCTTAACTTGCTGCGAGAGAGTATTTCGAGAAGGATACCCTCACGGTCGGGAGAGAAATTTGGCGTGCTTTTCTCAGGCGGGTTGGATTCTACACTCATCGCTTATTTATGCAAGGATTTGGGTGCTGATTTTGTCTGTTATACGGTGGCGGTAGAGGAGCCGGGAATGAAGGAAGCGGAGGATTTACAATACGCGGTGCGTTTTGCAGCGGATTTGGGTGTTGAGTTGAAACTAAAGAAGATGAGGGTCAAGGAACTCGAGAAATATGTCAAAGAGGTCGTTCCCGTGATTGAGGATACGGACGTTATGATGACGAGTGTTGCGCTGCCTTTATACGTGGCATGCGAGTTTGCGAAAGAAGATTGCGGCATAAAAACGGTTCTTTACGGACTGGGCGCGGAGGAGCTATTTACAGGCTACGAAAGGCACAGACGAGTAAAGAAGGAAGATTTGAATAAGGAATGTTTAGCGGGTCTGTTGAGGACACACGAGCGTGACCTTTACCGGGACGAACTGGTAGCGAAAGCACAGGGCATTTCGTTACGAGCACCGTTTCTGGCTCCGGATTTTGTGGATTACGCACTGCGAGTACCTGCTTCGTATAAATTGTCAGACGATAAGACGGAGAACAAGCTGATTTTAAGGGACATAGCACGAGACCTCGGACTGGTGGAAGTCGCGGGTAGAAAAAAAAGAGCGGTGCAGTACGGCTCGAATTTTCTCAAGGCGATAGAAAAGCTGGCAAAGAAAAAAGGGTTCAAGTATAAGAGAGATTATCTAAGAATTTTTTACCCTTCTCGAAACGCGAAGTTGGGCTGCCTCTTCAGTTCCGGGAAGGACAGTACCTATGCGCTGTGGCTTATGCAGAAGGAAGGCTATCCCGTAGAATGTTTAATCACGCTGAAAAGCCTTAATCCCGAATCGTATATGTTCCATACACCTGCGATAGAGCTGGTAGAGCTGCAAGCGGAAGCGATGGGCATGCCTCTGATTATGGAAGAAACGCAAGGGGAGAAGGAAAAGGAACTGGAGGATTTAAGAGCGGCATTTCAGGAATCGAAGACGAAATACGGGATAGAAGGAGTCATAACAGGTGCTTTACGGAGTAATTACCAGAAGGAGCGAATAGAACGAATTGCAGCGGAAGAGAACCTCAAGGTGTTCTCGCCGTTGTGGCACGTCAATCAGGAAACAGAGATGCGGCTTGTGGTAAATAAGTTCGAGCTGATTTTTACGGGTATCAGTGCGTATGGGTTAGACAAGAGCTGGCTTGGTAGGAGGATAACAGAGGAAGACGTTGACCGATTGGTCGCGTTGGACAAGAAAATAGGACTGAACATTGCAGGAGAAGGTGGCGAATTTGAATCGCTGGTGCTGGATGGACCCGCACAAATGTTCAAGAAAAGGCTTGTTATAGAGGAAAGCGAAATAGTGGAAGAGGACAGGAATACGGCGAGATTAGTGGTGAAAGAGTCGAGGCTGGTGGAGAAGTAGGAAATAGGGACATCCACTGGTAAAAAAACCACTAGATTTCCCAAGATTAAAGAGGTGTCAGGTTTTAGGTTTCAGTGCTACTAATACCAGACAACTCATGTCTTACACATAATCTCGTGAAAATCTGTGTAATCTGTGGTTAAAACAAATAAAAAATGCATATACTTTTTGCGAAGCAAAATAATCCTTTCTTGGTAAAGCTTCTTTCTTTACAAAGAAGGTTTTTCGCAGCCTGCCTATAGGGGATTGAAATTCCTCTAAACCCCTAAACCGCTACTTTAGCATCATCTCGGATCTTTGAAGTCGCAACAAATCTTCAGTGCTCAATTTTTCTCCATCTCGGAATTTTTCATAAATCCCCTTCGCACTCTTCCTCGCTTCCACACGCTCCCTGAATCCTAAATCATCCTTTACTTTTCGCCTCAATCCGTTTATCACATGATTAAAGTCTTTTATGTCCCGACCATATCTCAGGAATAGCCGGTGTGCATCATCAGCTTCCACTTGCGCCTCTAAAAAAAGCCTGTGCGCCTCATCCGCCTTCTCCCTTACCCTATCTGCTTCTTTAAACCCATCAACCATCTTATCATGGCATTCGTGAGAAAGTTTCACGTATTTTATCGCATCTTCATGGTATTTATCCGCTTCGTTACGGTATTTCTGCGCCTTTTGCAGCAATTCCTTCGACTTTTTGTCCTTCTCCAATTCCTTTTCCATTTTCTCGAATTCCTTCCTCAACTCTGTTATCCTCGCCACTAATTTCCGCTCTTTGTCCTTGCTAAGCACTTCCACCTGCTGTTTCAGCTCTAACTCGTCTATCCTTCCCCTGAGATTTTCAAAAACCTGTATGCTCTTCAAGTCATTCTTCTTCCGAAACTTCTCGACCTTCGAATAATACGTAGATGCTTTTCTGTTCAATTCGCCTCGTTTTGCCTTATTCTCCTCTATCAGCTTCTCATATTCTTCTCTTTGCTTTTTAAAACCCTTCGCCTTCTCTACTGCCTCTTTTATTCGTCCATTCAACTCGTCCCGTAACCCCGACCATTTGTTCGCTTCGATATTTAACTCGGTCCTTCTCCTCTTATATTCCTCTGCTCTCTTTATTACTTCCGCTCTCCGTTCAACTAATTCCTCAAGCATTCCTGTTTATATCCCTTATTCATATTCTTTATAAATAAATACTTTCTATTTTTTTACCATCAAAACAATACTGCACACGCTGAAAATCTTTTCTTAACTCCATTATCTCTTCTTTTATCTTCGTTTCGTCTTCTTCCTCTATCACCACTCTTCTTATAAAAGATGCTATTTCCCTCATCTCCGACTCCTTCATCCCTAGCCGAGCGAGCTCTTGCACACCAAATCGGATTCCCGATGGCTCTTCAGGCGTTTTATCAAACGGCAGCATGTTCTTATTTGTTATTATATTTGCCTTTTCCAATTTCTTTGCAACCGCATCCCCGCCTCCATAGCCGCCGCGGACGTCAACTGCAATTTGATGTGACTCGGTGAAGCCTTTATGCTCGCATAAAACGTTGAATCCTTCCTCGTATAAACCCTGCGCTAATGCCTTTGCATTTGATAGTATCTGCGATGCATACTCCGCGCCAAAATGTGTCATCTCCACTAATGTGACTGCCAGACCGGCAACGTGATGCAGATGATGGTTGCTCACCGTTCCCGGGAACACGGCTTTGTCTATTTTGTCTTTCAACGTCTCTTTACACAGTATTATCGCCCCTTGAGGACCCGGAAATGTTTTATGCGTACTGCTCGTGACTACGTCAGCTCCCTCTCTTAGCGGGTCTTGGAACTGCTTACCTGCAATGAGACCCAACACGTGAGCGGCGTCGTACACTATCCTCGCATCCACTTCATCCGCAGCCTCCCGCGCCTCCCGAACCGGATGTGGAAAAAGAAATAGACTGCCACCAAGCAATATTAGCTTTGGCTTCTTTTCTTTTATCCCCTTTACCATCTTATCGGTATCTATGTTCATCTCGTTTTGGTCAAACGGAAGCTCGTCCAGTTTTAAATTCCGTATTGCAGGCACTGAATACCTCGAATGGCTTATATGGCCCCCATCAGGCACCGACAGTGCAGCTATTTTATCTCCCGGCAACGTAAGCGCAAAAAGAGCAGCTATATTCGCATTTACACCTGAAATCGGCTTTACATTCACATGCTCCGCTTCGAACAGCTCCTTCGCATACCGTATCGCGAGCGCCTCTACCGTGTCTATGTATTTACAACCCTGGTAAAACCGATTCCCAACCTCCCCTTCGGCATATCGGTGTGAAAAGTCCGAAGCCAGGAGCACCCTTACCGTAGGACTTGTGATGTTCTCGCTCGCTATAAGCGGTAATGCATTCTTATACAGTTCGTGATGCTTCCTCACCGCATCTATAATCGTTTCTATCCCCTCTTGCATATTTACCCTATCTCCGTGATATTATAAAAAACACTTTTTCTTTTTTACAAAAAGAAAACCTGTACTAAAAGAAAAAACAAGAGATTGTTTTTAGTCAAGGTTTTTACCGAAGGTAAAAAAGTTGTTTGGTAAATTAATAAATAATCTCGTGGAAATCTGTGTAATCTTGTGGTTTTAAAATACTTTTCGGAATGACTATAAACACGAAATCCTATTCCCCTAACAGTATAGAAAGAACAGCCATTCTCACGGGAACGCCATAGAAAGTCTGAAGGAAATACCTCGCATTTTTCGTTCCGTCCACCGCAGCATCTATTTCATCTACTTTTGGAAGCGGATGCATGATCATCACATCCTCGTTCTCCTTTATAAGGTCGGTGTCTATACGATAAGTCCCAGCAACTTTGCTATATTCCGCAGGGTCTGGAAACCGTTCCTTTTGTATTCTCGTCACGTATAAAACGTTCACTTCCTTTATCACATCCTTTATATCCGTGGATTCGAAAATCTCGGCACCTGCTTCCTTCAGGTCCAACTTTATTTCCTCCGGCATCTTTAATGCTTCCGGCGATACAAAGAATAGTTCCGCATGGTATAACGACAGTGCATAAGCCAGAGAATGCACCGCCCTTCCATATTTCAAGTCACCTATCAGCGCAATCCGGAGGTCGTCAATCAGCCCTTCCCTCTTTATCGTGTACAAATCGAGCAGGGTCTGCGTAGGATGCTGTCCCGCACCGTCACCCGCATTTATTATCGGGACGGAAGAGAAAGAAGCAGCCATTCGCGATGCACCTTCCCGCGGATGTCTGAGCGCTATTACGTCACAATAGCCCGACACCGTCCTTATGGTATCAGCTAAATTTTCGCCTTTTGCCACCGAACTTGCTTCTATTGATGACAGATTTATTACCTCTCCTCCCAACCTCTTCATCGCGGTTTCAAATGAAAACCGTGTCCTGGTGCTGGGTTCGTAGAAGAGATTGGCAAGTATTTTGCCCTTCAATGAGTCGCTTTTTCTACCCTTTCCTTCTTTCCCATTCCCACGGGCATAGACCTCCAACTCCTCTGCTCTACTTAATATGTAATCTATCTCTTCCTTTGAGAACTCACGTGTCGAAATAAGATGCCTCTTGGTGAACATAATAGCAGTATAAATAAATCATTAATTAATTTTAAAAAAATAAAAATAGGAGAAAAAGACTTGTTTTTCTCGATGTGATTTCACTTTCTCTCCATTCACGCCTTTGTCTTCATTGTTATTTCCATAGAGGAAACGTTTGCTTTGTCTCCTCCCTCTCCCTCTATCACTTCTGTCCCTATCTTTAGGTCCTTCACTTCCACGTTCGGCATGAACTTGTTCTTCACCACTTCTGCGGTATCTACAGCCCTTGAGATCGCTCTTCCTCTCGCTTTTATCACTACATCGTCAAAGCCGTTGTTGAACTGCGTCACTACCGCTAGGACATAACTCATCACAGGTTTGTTTCCGACATATATCACGTTGTCTTCTGGCACTTTGCATCACCATTTTGTACATAGTACATTACTATATAAAAAGGTGACTTAGATAATTAGTAAATATCCGTTTAGATATGGAGCGTGTTGGTGGCTTAGAATTATAATTCCGCCTTTTTAGCGCCTTATTCTTTCGCTTATCAAAACCGTCAATCTTCTAAACCTCTAATCCGCCAAACCGCTAATCCCCTCATTTATCTGTCCCCTTACCGTATTTCTCCTCGGGCTCAAACACCTTCTCCCCTACTATCTCCCCGTTTAGCCTCCGGTAAAAGCACGACCGGTATCCTGTATGACATGCCCCGCCGATCTGTTTGACCTTCAACAGCACCGCATCTTCGTCACAATCTATCAGAATATCTTTTATTATCTGCTCATTACCAGAAATCTCCCCTTTACGCCACAGTTTTCTCCTGCTCCTGCTCCAGTAGTGCGCCTTCCCCGTCTCTCTGCTAAGTCTCAGCGCCTCTTCATCCATGTGCGCAAGCATGAGAACCTCACCCGTTTCGTAATCCTGTACTATCGCAGACTTCAATTCCTTTTCTTCTTTCTCCTTCACTTCTTTCCCTCTCCCTTGCCCTTACCATTATCCTTACCTCTTAACGCTTCTATCGTTTCTTTCTGCAGCGTCACAAGCAAATCACCGAATAATCCAAATATGAGGAACTGCACACCCGAAATAACCATCAGAGCTGTAAACACCGTAAGAGGCACGTGTGTTATCCCCTCGAACCAATCTACCACAACGTAAATGCCTGTTAGGATACCAACAGCGATAAACAAGGAGCCGATGACACCGAAATAGAAGGCAGGGTTATGTGTCCTCGCAAGCACGTATAGCGTATAGACTATTTTTGTGCCATCGCGGACAAAATTGAGTTTTGATTGCCCTTCCCTTTTTTTATATTCTATAGGAACTTCCTTTATCCGAATGCCCTTCTTTACCGACTCGATTGCCATCTCTGCTTCTATTTCAAACCCCTTCTTCTCGAGATTTATCTTTTTCACGCCGTCTCGCGTAAGTGCTCGATAACCGGATAATATATCATTCAATTTTACGCCATAGCCAAAGCCAAAGACCTTGTTCAGCACCCAGTTTCCTATTCTATGCAGTATTGCAAATGCACCGCCATAAGCAAATCGGTTACCGATAACGTGCTCCGCTTCGCCGTTGCGTATCGGGTCAAGTAATTTCCTTACCTCTGAAGGCGAATAAGTCCCATCGCCGTCAATCATCACAATTATTTCGTCTTCTATGATTTCAAAAGCCTGCTTAACTGCAGACCCTTTGCCTTTCCCCTGCTGGACTTCTACCCTTGCTCCTTCTTTCTTTGCTATCTCCCTCGTTGAATCCTCGCTATTTCCATCAATGACAAAGATATTTTCAAAACCTTCGCTTTTAAAACCCCTTATGACTTCACCGATTGCTTTTTCCTCATTCAATGTCGGTATTAAGATGCAGACGTCTTCGTCTTTCATTTATCCTTTCTCGTTATTTATCGGTGTCTCAGCTCTTTTCCTCTTTGCTCAGTACTCTTACGCTGTCGCCTCTAATGGTGATTGGTATCGGGACCATTGCCTCAAGCAATTCAATGGTGATTTCCTCATGCACCTCGTCAACTTTTTTCACCCGCGCATGTTCACCCTTAAACGCCCCGGATATTACTTCTATTATGCTGCCTTCCACCATTCCTGTTACAGAGGGTTTAGGCGTGAGGAAATGCTCCACCTCCTCTAAGTCCAGTTCCCCCTTGATTAACCCTCGTGCGTGGGGGATATCTTGAATTAGTTGCTCTATGGCGTCAGAAAAAGAAGCTTCTATCAGCACATACCCTCTTAGCTCCTCAGGCACTAAAATCGCCTTTATTCCATGCTCATTTTTCTCTTTCTCTCTTATCGTGCTCTCAACTAAATTTGCAACTGCTCGTTCCTGGTTAACCGTTGTTTTTACTACGTATACACTATTATCCATGATTATTCAAATCCCCTTGGGCAAAACCGACATCAAAAGATAGATAGAGAATCCAATAATGCCGATCAGTCCCATTGCGGCACCCGCGATTTTAGAAATTTTGAAAAATTCCTCCCTCTTTGGTCGCTTCGCCAACTTCAGTATTCTTACATACTCCTCTAACTTTTTTGATATATCTTCGACGAGGTTCATTTGCATCGCTTGTGATTGATATTGCTCTAATGCACTATCTCAATGCCGTATTTCTCTTTTTTCATTTCCTTCTGTCCGTATATTTGCTCGGATTTTACGCCTGTTACAACGAGCAGCGTCTTCAACGTGTTCTTTACTTCAGGCGTTAACTGCACGCCCCAAACGATTCTTGCGTCGGGGTTCATCATTCGGTATACTTCCTGAAGCGCTCCTTCTGCTTCCTCTACGGTCATGTCTTCTCCACCCGTCACGTTTACCAGTGCGGATTTACCTTCCGACACGTCAACTTCAAGTAATGGAGAGCTTAACGCCCTTCTCACCGCTTCGACTGCTTTGTTCTGTCCGTCCGCTTCACCAAATCCTATCATCGCCATCCCCCCATCTTTCATCACCGTGCGCACGTCAGCAAAGTCGAGATTTATAAGACCCGATTTGGTTATCAGCTCGGTTATTCCCTTTACTGCACGCATCAACACATCATCGGCGACTCGAAAAGCATCATTTAAGGGCAACCGTGGAACAGTATCCAATAACTTGTCATTTGGTATAACGATAAGCGTATCGGTATTTTCACGTAGTGTTTCAAGTCCCATATCGGAATTTTCCCTTCTTACCTCGCCCTCCGCGTGAAAAGGCAAGGTCACCACACCAATGGTAAGAGCACCCGCCTCTTGCGCCGCTTGTGCGACTACGGGCGCTGAACCTGTCCCTGTACCGCCGCCTAATCCGCAGGTTACAAAAACCATATCTGCATTATCCACGATTGATTTTATGTCGTCTTCGTTTTCCCTCGCCGCTTCCTCTCCTAACCTCGGAATGCTTCCCGCGCCAAGCCCTCGCGTTGTCTTCTTCCCTATCAATATTTTTCGCTCCACTTTTGAGAACAGCAAATGTTGTGCATCGGTATTCAGAGCAAACAGCTCCGCTCCAAAAATGCCCTCCTCGGTCATCCGCTGTATTGAGTTAGTTCCACTTCCTCCACATCCAATCACCTTTATTACCGTTCCTGCCTTCTCCAACATCTCTTCTAATTCCGCATCCCTCATTGTCTTTGCTTCTTCACCTTCCAAAACTGCTCCACTTTCTACTTGTTTCATCTTCTCTCCCCCTTACTCTACTGTTATGTTAATCCCCATAATGTTTTTACAGTTTTTCTTTATTTATTAAATTAATAAACCTTTCCTTTGGAAAAGAAAAAAAACGTTCCAGATGTTTCTCCGAATGCGGAGGAGGGGATTTGAACCCCCGAACCCCTACGGGACAGCGACCTCAACGCTGCGCCTTTGTCCTCTTGGCAACCTCCGCAACGCTAACAGAAATCTTTCTCTTCCTATTTTATTATATATACTATTGTAGTTTGTGTAGTGTATAAGCTTCATTCTATATTTAATTTGCGTCTCACGCGCTTTAGCCACGCGCACGCCACGCAAGGATATGCATGCGATTTCGACGATATGATCCCGCGCAGCAACGTTTATATAGAAAATTTATTAATGCCATAACATAAAAAATGTGAATATATTACTACATGAAACCGGTTAGGAGAAAACGTAGCAAAATGAAAAGGGCGACAATCGCTCTCTTACTGGGAATAACAGGCATATTACTACTGGTGCAAGTATCGGGAGCGAGTTATGCCTTTGATGGTGTGCCCTATCCCGACAAGCTGGATTTAGTAGCTCATGGCACTTTTAAATGTGGTATATATGTGGGCGAAAGCTATGAGCTGGCAAAACCTCCTTGTACACGAACCTTTGCATTGCCCGAAGATGCTAAAGTCAAGTGGGCGAGACTGTATGTGGGTGTTTGGGGCGGTACAGAAAGATATACGGGCTGGGTTCAAACGACATTTAATGGGCACGACCTCGGTAAAACGCCGCTCCTTGGCGAGGACGATGACAATCCAAATGTTCATTGTAGTAGTCACGGCGTCTATTGGGTCTTTTATGATGTAGCAGATAAAGCATCTTCGGGGCTTAACACGGCTATAGCAAGCACCAACAGGGGAGAACCCGGGAGTAAGCTCGATGGTAGGATATACAGTATCATCCTCGTAGCAATCTACGAGGACAAGAACGAGAATGCGCCGGACATTACCTACTGGGTCGCAGACGGCAATCCAAGCATGCATGGTCGCGGTTGGGCAGGAACGATGCCAACAACAAACGATTTCGTTTCGGTAAAGTTTAAAGGCGCAATTGACCCAGCAAACGTAGAAAAAGCAAATCTTACGGTGGTGTACCTTGCTGGTAATCTCGGCGAGCCAGACTATTTAGAGTTTAACGGGTATGGTGTAGGCGGGGATGATGTGGCTAACAGCGGCGATGACAAAACTTACGGGATAGACCTCAAGACGTTTGACGTTACAAAATATATACAGACAGAGAATAGCGCTCTTTTCCTCCGCGGAAAGGACATCAACGGTGATGGTGAAATAGAAGAGGATGACGAGGGCAATCGGGAGGGCGAGCATTATCTTCATCCTGTTCTGGCGGTACTTGTTGCTCGGCACAAAACCACTGAAAAGGCAATGCCTGATTTTTCCGTTGAGTTTGCACCACCCGGTATTTTAACTGAGGGAGAAAATACGCTTACCGCTGTCGTAAACAATTACGGTAGATTATACGAGGACGATTTTGGTGTAAAGGTTTTTGTTGATGAATCTGAGATTTACTCGGAGGTTGTTCGTATGGATGCCAGTGGGGTCAAGAAGTTGGCTATTCCCTGGAACGCAATGAGTGGCACCAAAACCATCAAAGCGGAGGTTGATGCAGAGAACACCGTGAGGGAATCAAATGAAAACGACAATGTTTTCGTTTCGGATGTTTATGTTCTGCGTAAGCCTGATTTGTCCGTTAAAATTTTAACGCCCGTAGCAGAAACCATAAAAGCCGCGAATGCCTCTTCTACTGCCTTCAGTGCGAAGGGCATAACGCTAACGCTAAATCTAATATTTGCAATAATGCTAATACCCTGGCTCATGTTCATCGTGATACGGATACCGAGGGATAATATAAAAAAGGAAAAACTCCCCGTAGTTGTTTTAATTTTTGTGATTCTGTGTGCCACTTTATTTTTAAGTGCTTGCGTTGACAAACACCCCGTTGAACAGAAAACAGGAGCAGGAACGAGTATGCTCAGTTATTCCATTCCTGTGGAGCTAAGAAATGAAGGAGAAATGGCAGCAACGAATTTTAAGCTTTCTCTTTACGTGGATGGTGAGAAGAGCGTGACAAAAAAGATAGCTAAGTTAGAAGGCGGTGCATCGGTCATAGAAAAACTGCCAATAGTGGTAGTAAAAGGAAAACACAGCATACGTGCAGTAGTGGATGAAAAGAACGATGTTAAAGAATTCAGGAGGGATAACAATGAAGACACGATTACGTTCGATTTTTAGTGGTTTTTTAGTTCTCACCGTGATTGCCCTTGCCCTTTCTTCCGCTTTTTCTGTTCTTCCTATTGCATCGGGTTCATACGCAGGTGACAAACCGCTTAATACAATAGAGCATGATGAAATTCGTGGTGGTGTGTTTTTTACATTGGGCGATAGCAAATACAGCGGGAAGATAAACAATAATGAAACGTACACGGTCAATTTTGATGTCAGTGAGCTGCTGAGGTCAAAAGAAGTAAAGCTAAAACTTGCCCGGCTGTATGTTTATTGGGTCTGGAGCAAAAAAGGAGATGTAGGCGTGTATCCCATGATGGAAGTGGAGGTAAAAGGACAGAAAGCGGAGGAGGCGGAGATTTTGAGTTCAGTCACGACTTATAGAGACACAAAAGGATTTGTGGGCAGCTATGATTACTTTTCTGGTGTCAATGTTTACAATTGCAATATAACGAAACTCCATGGCGATAGCTACATTGCGACTACCGTAAAAAACCGTGATGCCGATGGGGGCACATTCTGTTTACAGGGAATCGGATTATTGGTGGTATACGAAGGTGCTCAGGAGCAAGGAAAAGCCCAACGCATTGAGTATTGGGTCAACGAGGGATGCGACATGATATACGCAGAATATGGAATCACGCCGGAGATGGCAACCAGTAAGATTTACTTTGACGGCGAATTAGACGTAAAAAACGTGAAGCGTGCATATCTAATAACAGCCGTTCCTTCCGGTGGCTGCGTATCAGGCGGAGAAAAAGCACATAACAAGCTTTATTTTAATGAGGAATGCGGATGGCTAAACAATCTTCCGTTCTTAAAGCAGTTGCTCAGATTATTGTTTGGGTATGGGGGCGGCGTCTGGAATGATGTGTATATTGCGGACAGCACCGTTCAGATAGGCATAGACCAGCGAGACGTTACTGATTACCTGAAGGCGTCGAACAATTTTGCTGCGATTCAGGATAATCACGACTACATGATGGTGACAAATGCAGTGCTGGTGGTGGAGAAGAGAGAATGACAGTTGAGACAAGGGATTTAACAAAATATTATTGGATGGGGAAGGAGAAGGTAGTTGCTTTAGATGGCGTGGACCTGAAAATGGAAGAGGGTGCGTTTATTTCTGTCGTGGGTCCTTCGGGGTCAGGGAAGTCCACGCTTTTAAATGTTATCGGATGCCTGGATGCACCAACGAAGGGCGAGGTTTATCTGGCTGGATGGAGAGTGGATTATAGGAATAAGCAGTCGTTGGTGAGGTTGCGGAGGAAATTTGTGGGGTTTGTGTTTCAAACGTTCAATTTGATACCGGCGTTGAATGCGGTGGAGAACGTGGAGTATCCGATGTACTTCAATAAGGAGGGGAGAAGCAAAAGCGAGAGAAGAGAAAGTGCGATGAAGTTATTGGACATGGTAGGTTTGGAGAAGCGTGCCAATCACCTTCCCTCTGAACTCTCTGGCGGTGAGCTGCAAAGAATAGCGATAGCAAGAGCACTTGCCAATGACCCAAAGCTTATATTAGCCGATGAGCCTACCGGGAACCTCGACTCGCGGACAGGGAAAAGCATATTGAATTTGCTCACGCGGTTAAACGAAGAAGAAGGGAAAAACATCATAATGGTGACACATGATTTGGAATCGGCGAAGAAGATGAGCACCGTAATCAGAATCTTGGATGGGAGGATTCAGTAGTATGAAAGAGTTGTTTTCCTTAGCAAGCAGGCAGTTGGGGAGGAAGAAATTGCGCGTGTTTCTTATCGTGCTGGGGATAGCCATAGGAGTTGCAGCAGTGATTGGCGTGACATCGCTGGGAGAAGGGATTCGTGTTCAGGCGGTTGAGCAAATCAAGGCTTCGCATGATTTAACCACGATAGGGGTTTCGGCAGGTGTAGAAGCGGGAAGCGTTACGCTGATAACTGATTCGAAACTAAAAGCGATTGAAGCGGATGAACACGTCTTATTCGTGGCTCCATACGTGAAGGACTCGTATGTCACGCAGAATAATACTTATCTCGCGGTTAAGGGAATCACTCCTGAATATAGGC
>JAUXHM010000166.1 GCA_030621535.1 Candidatus Methanophagales archaeon
CTTATTACCAAAATCCTTCGGGAAGAACATATAAACGCGATAGAAGTGCCACGGGATTTTCCGTTATTCACAGCTGAGGAACTGAGGAAAAACGGCATAGAAGTAGTTCCCGTGGAGGAGGAATCGATACTAACGAAAGAGCGCGAGATAAAAGATGAACAGGAGATAAGCTATATGAGAAAGGCGCAAAGAGCTACCGAGCACGCAATGGGAATCGCCATAGCAGCTATAAAAAAATCTTCCGTGAAGAATGATTCCCTGTTGGAGAACGGTGAAGTTCTAACGTCAGAAAAAATAAAGGCGTATGTAGAACACGATTTGATTGATTCTGGATGCACCTGCGATGGTGGAGAGCCGATAGTAGCATGTGGGAAAAGAGCTGCCGATCCTCACTTTACAGGCACTGGTTCCCTCCTCGCAGATGAGCCAATCATCATAGATATTTTCCCACGATTAAAGCGGGAGAGATATTACGCAGATATGACAAGAACTGTCGTTAAGGGCGAGCCCGAGAAGGCGATAAAAGAACTGTATGAAACGGTTCTGGCAGCTCAAAACGCCGCTTTAGCTCTGGTAAAAGAAGGAGTAACGTGCAAAACCCTGCATAATCTCGTATGTGATGTATTCGAAGAAAGAGGATACGGGACGATAAGGAAGAGCTCGAAAAAGGGATTTATTCATTCCACGGGGCATGGAGTGGGGTTAGATTTGCATGAGAACCCGCGAGTTGCTGATAATGAGTACGAACTACGAAAAGGGAATGTGATTACAATAGAGCCTGGATTGTACGACCCTGAAGTGGGTGCCGTCAGACTGGAGGATATGGTGCTCGTGCGGAAGAACGGCTGTGAGAACCTGACGAGGTTTGAGAAGAATTTGATGATATGAAAAAACCACGAGAAACCGTTTCTTAGAAAGAAAAGCTTTACCAACAACTTTTTTACCTTCGGTAAAAACGTTGACTAACAACCTTTCTTAAAAAGAAAGCTTGACTAAAGAAACAAGTCTTTGTTTTTCTTTTAGCACAGGTTTTCTTTTTCACAAAAAGAAAAAGTGTTGTGTAATCTGGTGGTTATGAATTTTCGTTTTCGCGGTCAAACCAGAGTGCCACTTACAAATGCAATTAACCCAATACCCAGCGCTATTAACGTCTCTTTTCTCAAATAACTATAATTTATATCCAAAGAAACAGTTTTTGAATCAAATCTTTTTCTAAAAGATTTGCGTTTGCGTTTGAGTCCGAGACACGTATGCACAAACAATACATCCGCAGCCATAACAGGGACGATATATGCGAGATTATGAAAATAGGATGTATTGCCAATGAAAAAAGGCACCGCACTCAGTACGACTGCGAGGAAATAAGAAAAAATTGTAACGTGCATGGCTTTCTCCATTCCGTACACCCTTGCGATACTCTTTACGCCTCTTATCTCGTCCCCTTTTACGTCTCCCATGTCCTTCATCACTTCTCTTCCGAAACCTGCAAAGAAAGCGATGGAAGCGAGAATAAGGAGGGGCTGCATCATTCCTGTTCGCTCTGGCGCATATGCGAGTAATCCTCCAAAGATAAACGGTATCGCCATCGTAGCCGCGATATAAAAATTACTTACTGCGATGAATTCCTTCATTTTTATGTCGTAGAGAACACCCATCACGGCTAATATAACCGCAAGTGCGAAGCATATACGGTTCAAGAACACTGCGAAGGCAAGCCCTGCGGCGATGGCAACGCATGCAATCAGCAAAGCTTCTTCTTTTCTTAGCTCTCCTCTCACCAGCGGCCTATCCGTCCGCCGATTCGCAATGTCTGATTCCAGGTCATAATAATCGTTTAGTGCAAACGTGCCTGCTTCGAGTAGAAAAGCCGTGCAGAACCCGAACAAGGCAAGTTCGCTGAAAAGCACTGTTTTATCCGCTATGATTATCCCTATTAACACCCCGCATCCATACATTAATCCATGCTCCGCCCTCGTTAATTCCCAGACGGTTTTTATTTTCAACCACAGATTACGTGGATTCTCATGATTTTTTTTCATTTTAAACCCTTTCTTCACATTTTAAAAAATATAGTTTTTCTTTTAGCACAAACCTTTTCTTAAAAAGAAAGCTTGACTAAAGAAACAAGTCTTTGTTTTTCTTTTAGCACAGGTTTTCTTTTTGTAAAAAAGAAAAAGTGTATGAGGGGCATATTCGTTTTAGAGGAGCAGACAATAAGTAAAATCGCCGCTGGTGAGGTTGTGGACAGACCTGCATCGGTGGTTAAGGAGTTGATAGAGAATTCCATAGACGCAGGAAGCAGGCATTTGGTTGTGGAAGTAGGAGAAGGAGGGCGGGATTATATCAGGGTAACAGATGATGGATGCGGTATCAGTGAGGACGATGTGGCTGTAGCGTTCGAGAAGCATGCAACGAGTAAAATAAGGAGCATGGCTGATTTCTCGGCATTACACACACTGGGATTCCGAGGTGAGGCACTGCCAAGCATAGCCGCAGTTTCAAGGGTAGAGATGAGCACAAGGCATGAGAGCAAAGATTTTGGTAACTATCTCCGGGTAGAAGCAGGCGACCTAAAAGAGAGAAGGCGGATAAGTCGTACGGTTGGCACAACAATAGAAGTGAAAAGCTTGTTTTTCAACCTCCCGGCACGAATCGGCACTATAAAATCAAAATC
>JAUXHM010000026.1 GCA_030621535.1 Candidatus Methanophagales archaeon
TCACTTTTTATTACTATTGTCCTGTACGAAGCGTCCCTGCCTATCACGCCACCCTTCTTCCCCTTCTCCATCACTAAAACCGGAAATTCCTTTCCTACCAATTCCGTGTTCTTTGCGAACGCAATCCGGTGATAACTGGCGGAGAAAATTCTCGACCTTCTTTTCTTCTCGCGTTCCACCAAATCCTTCTGTTTTGATGCTTCTGTCCCGGGTCTCGATGAGAACCTCGTTATGTTCACTTTTTCTGGCTTTACCGTCTTCAATAGGTTCAAAGAAGAACCAAAATCCTCTTCTGTCTCGATCGGGAATCCAACGATAAAATCCGTGCAGATTGTGCTGCATTTGAACCGTTTTCGTATGGTTTTCACTATCTCACCGAAATCCGCAGCTTTGTAGTTCCTTCTCATGTCTCCCAGCACCTTATCCGAGCCCGATTGCACGGGTACGTGAAAGAAATTGAAGATTTTTTCGGATTCAAACGCATCCAGAAGTTCATCCAGAATACGAATCACCGTGAAGGGGTTCATCATGCCTACTCGTATTCTGAAATCGCCTTCTACGGCGGTTAGCAGTTCTAACAATTCAGGAAGTTTCGGGTAATTTATACCGAAGCCGTCCCAGCCATAAGCACTACAATCCTGAGCAGTAATTCGTATTTCCTTCGCACCGCGTTCAACCGCACTTTTAACTGCTTTGCATAGTTTATCCGGCGCATAGCTTCTCAGGTCGCCTCTCGCTTGTTTCACGATACAATAAGTGCATCTACCTACGCAGCCCATTGCTATTGGGATTACGGCAATCACGCCATCAAAATCAAGCTCAAAACCGCATTCAAGCTCTTGCTCTTCGCTATCTCGAATATCAAGCGGAGTCACCATTGTTACATCTTCGCCTAAAAAGGTCTTTACCAGCTCTGGCTGTGCCGCAGCCATACAACCTGCTACAACCACCTCTTTACCCTGCTCTTTTAACTCCTTTATTCGTTTTAGCACGTTTAGTTCCGTCCTTTTCGTTACGGTGCAGGTATTCACGATGACAATGTCTGCTTCACGAGCTTCAACTATCTTATGTCCCGCGGTTTTCATAATTGTTCGCATTCTCAGCGTGTCACCCACGTTAGCCGTGCAGCCGAACGTTTCGATGTGAACTTTTGCATGTCCTGGAATTGTTGCGGCGAATAGATTCATTTTTCGTTTATGCACTCTATTTTATCTTATCCTATCATAACAAATATATTGTAATTTCCATGAAAGCACATGCGTGTGATGGGGCGGAAAAGCCAAAATGAACCAAACATCGAGAAGGAAAATAGAGCAGCTTCGGATTTGTGCGGAAGAGGAAGTAGAAACGCGAGAAGATTGCTTTGCAGACGTCAAGCTTGTTCATGTTGCATTACCAGAAATAGATAAAGACGAGATAGATTTGAATACGGAGTTCTTGGGCTTTTCGTTTAATTATCCTGTGATGATTGCTTCTATGACCGGGGGGCATCCCGCGACGAAGCGAACGAATAAAGTGCTTGCAAAAGCTGCTGAGTCGCTTGGCGTGGGTATGGGTGTTGGTTCTCAGCGAGCCGCGCTGGAAAGTAGTGAGCAGGAGGACTCTTTTCGTGTGGTTCGTGACGTTGCACCCAATTCGTTCATCTATGCGAACTTAGGGGCTCCACAGTTAAAGGAATACGGAATAGAGGGCGTTGAGCGCGTTATCGAGATGATAGATGCGGATGCAATTGCTATACATCTTAACTTTTTACAGGAAGCCATTCAGCCGGAGGGCAATGTAGATGCAAGTGGTTGCTTAGCTTCGATAAAAGACGTATGCGAAGCGATAAAAAAGCCCGTGATTGTAAAAGAAACAGGAGCGGGAATCAGTTACTGGGTCGCAAAGAAGCTGCATGAAGCAGGAGTATCTGCGATAGACGTGGGCGGTTTAGGAGGCACGAGTTTAGCAGCAGCAGAGATATACCGTGCGAGAGCAGAAGGAGACAAATTAAGCGAACATTTAGGCAATCTTTTTGGGTGGGATTGGGGCATCACAACGTTAGAAAGCGTCGTGGAGTGCTGTGCGCTTCCTTTCTCCATTCCTGTGATTGCTACGGGTGGAATAAGAAATGGTCTCGACATCGCAAAAAGCATGGCTTTGGGTGCAGACCTGTGCAGTGCTGCTTTGCCCTTCCTGAAACCTGCAATGGGAACTGCGAATGCAGATGCTGATACGGATATAGATGCCGACGCAGAGAAAGTGACAGTAAAAATAAAAGAGATGGGCGAGGAGTTAAAGGTTGCAATGTTCTTAGCAGGCTGTAAGAGCACGACAGAACTAAAGGAAGCAGAAGTAATCATTACGGGTAAGGCGAAAGAGATAGCGGAACAAAGGGGCGTTATCGAAAGGTTAAAGCGGAAAAAGAGGCAGTCTGGCTCGCAAATGCGTTTAAAATAGTTCGGGATAAAAAATAAATTATAGACACAGATTAACACAGACAAGATGAAACGAGCAATGCCAATGCCACATTTTAGAATTTACCGCAGAGAACGCTGAGTTCGCAGAGAAAATTAGATGCCAAAATAGGGTTAGAGTTAGTTGTCCCATATCAGTAGCCACACCAAACCGCTAAACCACCTCCACGCCCACCACTCGCTCACCTTTCTTCACACTCATTAACCTCACACCTCGCGTGTTCCTGCCCTGGGTGGGGATGCTCCGTGCAGAGATTTTCGTTACCATACCCTCAGAAGTGGAAATTATCAGGTCGTTATTGTTCTTTACCTGTTTTATACACACTACTTTACCTGTTTTTTCTTCAACTTTAAGTCCAATTACGCCTTTACCTCCCCTGTGCGTTTCTCTATACGCATCTAACCGCGTCCTTTTTCCATAACCCTTCTCCGTTATCGTAACGACTTTTTTTATCTCTTTCGACTCGCCGTAATCCAAGTCTATAGCGTCTATACTTGCGATCTCATCGCCCTTTGCCAATCGCATTCCTCGTACTCCTGCGGCATACCTGCCCATCTCTCGCATTTCTTCCTCGTGGAACACGATTGCCTTACCGTTTCGCGAAGCGATGACAATTGCGTTCTTTCCCGTGTCTGCATTGTTGCGCTCGTCCTCACGGCCCAGTTGCAGCTGCGTCTGCAGGCTCGGTAAGGGCTTAATCAACGCAACGTCAGCTAACGAATCGCCCTTTCTGTGGTCAACCTTAACCGCAACGATACCCGTGATGCGTATGGATTTCAGATTAGCGAGTGTGCTTCTTTTTACCACGCCTCGTTTGGTAGCGAAAACGATAAACGCGTCTGTCCTTGTTCCCGCAGCAATAGTTTTGTCCAGGTCTTCAGGGATAGGAATTAAGGCAGCGATTTTCTCCTTTTCTTCCTGCTCCTCCCCCGCCGGCAGCATCATTTCTTGTGGGTTTAAGCTCAGTCCCGGGATATTCACCAACGGTCTGCCTTTCGCATGTCGGCTGCTTGGCGGGATCAGGTATGTCTTCACCTGATATGCTCTGCCTGATTCGGTAAATAGGATGAGACGTTCCCTTGTAGAAGCACGTGTGAAATTAGCCACCGCATCGCCCTCTTTCTTTTCAAGTACGGTTATTCCCTTCCCTCCTCGCCTTTGCCGGTTAAAAACGTTTGCAGGTAATCGCTTCACGTAATCACGCTGCGTAAAAAACAGGATTACCTCCTCGTCCTCTATAAAATCTCGCTCGCTTAACTCCACCATCTCCTCCATTTCTGTTCTTCTCGCATCGCCGTACTTCTTCTTCAGGTCTATCAGTTCTTCTTTTATAACGTCAAATACTCGTGCTTCAGATGCCAATACCTCCTTTAACCAGCCTATATTCGTCTCAAGCTCTGCCCGCTCTGTTTCTATCTTGTCGCGCTCCAGGGCGCTCAACCGCGACAGTTTCATTTCCAGTATCTCTTTCGCCTGCACCTCGCTAAGTGCAAATCGGTCCATCAGAGCGGCTTTAGCGGTTTTGCTATCGCTTGATGCTTTTATTAGCTTTATCACCTCGTCAATACGCGATATTGCGATAATCAAACCCTCTAATATGTGTCTCCTCTTTTCTGCACGTTCTAATTCATATTGCAGCTTTCTAATCGTTACCTCTTTCCTGTGCTTTATGTAGCATTCAATCAGCTCCTTTAACGTTAATACCCGCGGCTCACCGTCCACCAGCGCGAGATTAATCACACCAAACGTAGTTTCCAATTGTGTGTGTTTATACAACCGATTCAAAACGATAGATGCATTAGCGCCAGTTTTTAATTCTACCACAATTCGCATGCCCTCTCGGTCGGACTCATCGCGCAGCCCGCTAATGCTCTCTAACCGAGATCGCTTTGCAAATGCCGCTATCTCTTCCACCAGTTTGCTTTTGTTCACCTGATACGGTATCTCGTGTATGATAATTCGCTCCCTGTTTGCCTTTGTTTCTATCTCCGCCTTTGCTCGTATTCGTATGCTGCCTCTGCCCGTCTCATACGCACTCTTTATTCCCGCGTAGCCAAAGATAATGCCGCCAGTAGGGAAATCAGGAGCTTTTATTATTTGCCTTAACTCCTCTATGCTCACTTCTGGCTCGTCTATCACTCTTATTATACCATCAACAACTTCTGCTAAGTTATGTGGCGGCATGTTCGTAGCCATACCAACGGCAATACCCGAAGAGCCGTTTATCAGCAGATTAGGTAGTTTCGCAGGCATCATCTGCGGTTCTTTCAACGTATTGTCAAAGTTAGGACCCCATTCAACCGTATCTTTTTCGAGGTCAACGAGCATCTCCTCCGCTATTTTTGACAGCCTCGCTTCGGTATATCGCATTGCTGCAGCGGCATCGCCGTCAACACTGCCGAAATTACCCTGACCATCGACTAAAGGGTATCGGTAAGAGAAATCCTGCGCCATTCGCACCATTGTGTCGTAAACAGCAACGTCACCATGAGGGTGGTATTTACCTAACACGTCCCCCACTATCCTCGCTGATTTCTTATGCGGTCTATCGTGTCTGACGCCAAGTTCATGCATTCCGTATAAGATACGGCGATGGACGGGTTTCAGCCCATCACGTGCATCAGGAAGAGCTCTACCTACAATTACGCTCATCGCATAGTCCATATACGAGCTCTTCATCTCGTCTTCCACACTGACTTCTATTACACGCTCACGTTCTTGCTCCGCTTCTCCTTCATGCTCGTTTTCGTTCATTTCTGAGATATGTTAAGATTAAAGGTGTTTGAGTAATAAAAACACTTTTTCTTTTTAGAAAAAAGAAAACCTGTGCTAAAAGAAAAACAAATACTATGTTCTTTTGAAGAAAAGGTTTCTCGTGAAAATCTGTGTAATCTTGTGGTTAATACTTTTTAGAATGACTATAAACGTAAAGAGGCGTGAAAAATTGAAACTATGGACGATTGGAACAAGTAACAGGAGCATAGAGGAGTTCTTGAGTTTGCTCGTGGCATATCAGATAGAAGCGATTGCGGATGTGAGACGGTTCCCCAGGTCAAAGCACAAGCACTTCGAGCAGGCGAACCTGGAAGCGAGTTTGAATCGCAATGGCATAGAATATCATCACGTTACCGAACTCGGCGGCTACCGGAAAGGAGGATACAGGAAATATATGGAAACAGAAGAATTCAGACGTGGTCTGGTTTATGTTGAATCACTCGCATCCACAAAAAGAGGGGCAATTATGTGTGCGGAACTTCGCTACTCGCAATGCCATCGCAGATTTATCGCCGATGCGCTGGCACTGCGTGGGCATACGGTAATGCACATAATAGACGCGAAGACGTGTTCTGAACACAAAATGCGAAAGCGTAACGGTAAGTACGCGAATGAGACGTTAGATGCGTTTTTACATGCTCCGCCGGGGATTTGAACCCCGGTCGTGGGCTCGAGAGGCCCGCATGCTTGGCCGAACTACACCAGCGGAGCAAAACCTTTCTTTTAAAAAGAAAGCTTTACCAAAGATAAAAGTTTTTTCTAAAAAGTTTGATCTTTAAACCTTCGCTCAATAAACGCATCGCACACCTCACCCGGCTTGCCTCGCATCGCAACTACTCCCTCATCAATTAATATCGCTTCGTGTGTAAGCTCCCGGATTACGTCAAGCTGATGGCTCACGACCAGAATGGTCGTGCCGAACTCACGATTCAAATCTTTCAGCGAATTCGTCACCACACGTAGCGAAATCGGGTCTATGTCGCCAAAAGGCTCATCCAATAGCAGTATTTCACAGTCTGATGCCATAAGAGTGGCAATTGCAAGCCTTATCTCCTCACCCACACTCGTCTCAGAAATGTAACGGGTGAATATGTCTTCTGGTAGGCTCACTGCTTTAAGGTATGGTTCAGCAGCTTTGAACGCTTCCCTCACCGGCAGTTTTGGGAACAGGTCATCCAGTACGTCTATTTCAAGCCCTAATTCCCTGAGTCGCCCTTTCGCCTCTGCCTCCGGTAAGTCCGCAAGTCTTAAAAGAACGTCCATTGTGACATCACTTATTCCAAATTCCTTCGCCTTTGCCATCGCCTGTTTTATCATCTCAAACTTCTTCAACCCGATTTTTCGTGCAAATAAGTCCTGAACGAGCTGGTACGGTGGAAGCGCAAACTCCTGATGAATAATGCCTACTTTGCTCCTCGCCTCTATTGACCTTTTACCGTATTCCGCGATGTTGGCGAAGTCCACTGTCCCTATTCTTATCAGTATGTGGCCCCTGTCTGGCTTTTCAAAACCGCCCAATAACCTCATTAATACCGTTTTCCCCATTGCTGAAGGACCTATTATCCCAAGTATCTCACCTTTCGGAATCTTGATATTGATGTCCTGCATTTCTATTGTTCTTATCAATGTGTGATGTGTGACCATGTCATATTTCTTCCAGGCACCGTCAATCCAGACCACCGCGTTCTTTTCGTCTTTTACCGGAGCTAACGGTTTTACGGGCTCAATAGGAGCTAAGAAGTGCTTAATTACGCTTTCTGTATCCCCTTCCTCTACTACCTTCCCTTTGTCCATCATGAGCAGTCTATCGCAGAGATACCTGTGCACTTCGGGCATGTGCGAAATAAGTAAAATACTGATGTTTGATCGTTCCTTTACTCTTTTCACGGTGTCAAGCAGATATTCCCTCGTCAACGGGTCGGACATCGTCCCCGGCTCGTCAAGCAGTAATAACGAAGGTTCTTTTGCAAGCTGTCGAGCAAGCAAAACCCGCTGTTTGTCACCTCCACTTAAAATCGTGTATAAATGGTTCCATTTGTCCCTCAGCCCAACGAGGTCGAGTATTTTAAATGCCTCTCCCTTTAATTCATCATATTCGTCCTCAATTTCAGGGACCTCCTCCAAACCGGTTTGCTTTGCTCTTAGTTTCTTTATTACGTTGTCTATCACCGAGATGTTATAGAGTGCAAAAGACCGCTGGAGGTGAAAAGCAGTCTTCTGTCGTAGCATTCTGTATTCTGGCCAGGGCGAGTCCGGCGTTACCCTGACGCCGTCTATTTCTACTACGCCTTCATTAAACTTCTCGTAACCACGAAGCATGCGAAGCAACGTTGTCTTTCCCGCTCCGCTTCTCCCTATTATCCCCAGCGTCTCGCCCTCTTCTACCTTGAAGGAGACATCATCCAGCGCTACCAGTTCTTTACCTACTTTCGACAGTTCATACCGCTTACAGAGCCCTTGAACCTGTAGTGTTGCACCCATTTTTGTCGCCTCTAACGTTTAACCTGTACTATTAAATCTATCATATTACTACTACTATAAATCTGTAATCCATAAATACCCCAATTCTTTTTTTCGGTTTGTGTATGTAACATAGTATGGAGATTTATGAAGATGGTGAACGGGGAATCGCCGCGAGATTCTACGTGAAAATCAGTGTAATCTTGTGGTTATGAAACGCATCCAGCAATCCACCAACACCAGCGCAACCATTGCTTCTGCAACAGGAACGATTCTTGGGCATATACAGGGGTCATGTCTGCCCTCTATTTTTAGTTCTACCTCTTCCATCTTCGCCATATCCACGCTTCTCTGTGGCTTTGAAATAGATGCTGTGGGCTTCACCGCGATTCGGCATACTACGGGCGCTCCTGTTGAGATACCGCCTAAAATACCGCCTGCGTTGTTCGTTCTCGTGCTTATCCTCCCTTCCTGTTTACCGCCGAGATCACGGAGAGCGCCGAGATAAATTTCCTGACTCTCTGTGTTCTCTGCGGGCTCAGCGGTAATTATATAAAATTCATCATTCATCTCGCTGCCTTTCATCCTTGCAGCCGCAAATCCCACGCCTATTTCAACTCCTTTCACTGCGCCAATGCTCATTAAAGCCTTTGCAAGTTCTGCATCCAGCTTATCAAATACCGGTTCGCCTAAACCCGTCGGAACGCCGAACGCAATTACCTCCACGATACCGCCCACACTGTCTCCTGCTGCTTTTACTTGTTTTATTAACGCTTCCATTTTCCCCGCTGCTTCCGAATCTGCACATCTGACGGCATTCTTATCTACATTCGTTTTTAGTTCTTCTGTTCCTACTTCCTTCGCTACTATCCCGCCGATTTCCACTACGTGCCCCAGAATTTGTATGTCGTGCATGGCTAAGATTTTCTTCGCTATTGCACCTGCGGCAACTCGCGCAACGGTTTCACGACCAGAAGCTCTCCCGCCGCCCCGGTAGTCCCTTATCCCGTACTTCATCTGGTACGTGAAATCTGCTTGACCCGGTCTCGCAACGTTTTTTATTCGCTCATAAGGACTTGAATCCACGTCCTTGTTCCACACGAGCATGGAAATGGGTGTGCCGAGCGTTTTACCGTCAAACACGCCCGATAAAATCTTTACTTCATCTGCTTCTTTCCTTTCCGTCGTTAGTTCACTTACGCCTGGTTTTCTCCTGTTCAGTTCGTGCTGTACGTCCGCTTCTGACAGCTCAAGCTCTGCGGGGCAGCCGTCCACGACCACACCCATCGCTGCTCCGTGCGACTCTCCCCAGGTTGTCACCCTGAATATCTTACCGAAAGTATTGCCGGACATGGTAAAACAAAATTAAATATGTTTAGTTTTAAGAAAAGATTCGCTCAAAGATAAACGAGTTCTATACCCGCCATCCTCAAATATTCCAGCCCTTCCGTATCGCTGTAATCCCCTGTCATTATTACCCTCCTTATCCCTGCATTTATTATCTGCTTTGCACATATCTTGCACGGGTATGCGTTCACGTACAGCGTAGCACCTTCCGCGTCTCTACCCGCCTGTAAAAGCGCATTCTGCTCGGCGTGCACACCTACGCACTCTTCGTGTCTCTCTCCCGATGCGATATTCAGTTTATCTCGCCGACATCCGACATCCAAACAATGAGGGAATCCTCTCGGTGCGCCGTTATAGCCCGTGGATATAATCACGTTATTTTTAACCACCAAGGCGCCTATCTGCCTTCTCAAGCAAGTTGAACGTTCCGCTACATCCGCTACAATGTTCATCCAGTATTCGTCCCACGGTATTCTCTTCGGCTTTTCCCCCGCTTCTTCCGCCTGCATCCCTTTTTATCCCTTTTCCTTCTTATCCACTCTTATCTTCTCTATCCACGTATGCGGGTAATTTCCCGTTTCGTCCTTCTCTTCTGACTTCACCATATCCCAAATCGTGAGCAATGCCACGGATAGACCATGCAGTGCATCCATCTCCACTCCTGTCTTTCCAATGGATTTCACAGATACGGTCGCATTTATATCGCTCTCGCCTATCGAGAAATCAACCTTTACCGCTTCGATACTTATTGGATGGCATAGCGGAATCATATCAGGCGTTTTTTTTACTGCTAATATCGCTGCCGTTTCCGCACATCCAAGCACATCTCCCTTCTTTATATTCCCGCTTTTTAGCTTCTCTACCGTGCTGCTCTTCAGTTTTATGCTGCCCGAAACGGTCGCTACTCGCTCGACATTCCCTTTCTTGCTTATGTCTATCATAGCCATACTCTCGTCAGGTCGCTGCATTGTTCTGTTGAAACTATTCTATTCTTTCGTTTTAGATTTTGGTGATTCTATGATCTTTAAGCGGGCCAGACACCGTAATATATCTCCAGCCCCAGTATCATTACACCAATAAACACGCCTATGAGCAGTACAGTCTTCGGGGAGAATCTTACGGCGGATTCCTCAACATCGTAATACCGCATCAACCCGGCAGAGGACATAAGCCCTCGCTCTTCGCCTCTCCCTTTTCCTCCTCCTTCTTTTTTCGCCTTTTTCGATGCCTTCCTTTTTGCCATGTTCTTAAATTGTTTGTCTTAATAAAATAAA
>JAUXHM010000027.1 GCA_030621535.1 Candidatus Methanophagales archaeon
AAAATCCTTTATCCCCACAGCAGTGTTTTTCAAAACCAAATACGCCAGTTCCTGATTGGGAAAAGGACCCAATCCACAATCCGGTCCCACATACCTTATCCTATCGCCAAAAACGGAATATGCGAGCTCCAGCCGCTTCTTTACTTCCTCTGGACTGTCATACTCATTAACCACGGTCTCCAAAACGCCCTTATCCTTAAATGCGTTTGTTCCGTGTATTTCATCGTATTCCGCAGCCATACTGAGTATGTCCGTTCTGGAGACGCCGATACGGAGAAACTTATCGTGTTCTTCGAGCTGTTTCTTGTCTATCAGCGATAAAAGGGACGGATTAGCTGCGGATTCCAGTCCTATCACATTTATCCCGTTCACTTCGCATACCGTCTCGTAAAAAATAGGCGAATGAAGATGTATTTGCGTATCCACGTTTTTCCGGGACGCATATTCAGAAGCGAGTTCAAGTGCGGTAATTATGCCCTCCTCTTCTATGCGAGGGTCTAACCCTATGCTCGGCTCGTCTATTGTCGCGCATTGCACTTCGTAATTCCTCGCCCCTTCTATCGTATGCTTCACGAACCTACCTACGGATTTAGCAATGTTTGACAGCACGTCAATATACACGGGAGGCGGAAATTGGTTATAATACAGCTCTATCGGGCCGGTAACGCATATTCGGAGCTTCAGTTTTTCTCCTCGCTTTTCCCGGTACTCTATCGCCATCTGCTCTAAGGCATCCATCTCGACTATCTTCGCCTTTTCTTCTTTTATAAGCAGCGGCGCTTCTGTTCTGTCATCGTCCATGATAGGCACGATAAATTGAGCAATCATATTCTGAAATTGAGGATAGTTCGGAACGTCCACACCCGCGTTTAGTTTCTGCCACATTGCATCTCGTATTATTTCGTAGAGCCGATTTTTGTAGGAATCGAGTTCGCATTCAGGTTCAACGTCGAGTTTAGCGAACGTTTCCGTTACCCACTCTTTTGTCGTTCCTTCGGGTAGCGGGTAACTGCCAACGTCGTCAAATATCGCTCTTGCTATTGCTCTTTTCATTAGATTAGATATAACGTATGACTTCCTTCTATTTAAGACACGGATTTACGCAGATTTATTTTAGTTTAACCGTGTTGATTCTTATCATCTGCGTTAATCTGTGTCAATACTTCCTTTTCTTGTTTCTGCTTCAGTTTAAGTTTAAATTTATAGTAGTTTAGAGGATGAGAAACTTTCTCACAAATTTCGTCTGTTTCAACACAGTTCCCGTAAGTGCGCATTGTATCACACGAGGGCGCAGTATACTGAATGCCGCTCTTATCTCCTGCAATATGCTCTACTTGATACCGCGTTCTCTCCTCATCAAAATCAGGCGAATGCCTGTAAATCCCTATTATTTCCTCTTCACTTAATCCTATATTCAACAAAAAGGCAGTAACCGCGAATCGTGCGCCATGCGGCACATTTACGCCTTCTTTTAAGTTGCTCAGGACATACGATATGCAGGGCGGGAAACAGCTTGGGTCTTTCACGACCACTCCCGAATCCGACTCAAAACCATAACCCGCCGCACCTAACTTTTTTCGCATTTCTTCCAGTTCGTGCTTTATATCCTCTGTGTACCTGCTTATCGCTTTGCATATATCCTCGAGCACATCCAGCGGCAGGTCTTTCTTTATCCGTTCATATATCGCTTCCTGGACAATACGAACAAATTCGGCTTTTCGTAGTTTTAGCTTCCCTTTCCCCAATCCACGATTCACCAGTTTCCATCTTTTGTCGCGAAGATTGGTAGTGAACCGAAGGTAATCAACAAAGGGCACCTGAACCTGCTCTCGCTCACCCGCTAAGAACTCCATTCGTATGCCGAACTCTTCGGACATCTTGTAAATAATATTTGCGCTCGCACTGGAACCCCCTCGGCTGGAATCGTCTAATAGTTTTTCGTGTGCCGCTTTAGCCTCCGACAGCGCATATCTGCGGACAAGACGCTCATCTCCTATGCACGACACGAGAATACGAGCAAATGGATAGGATAATAATTCCATCTCCGCTTGAGCGTCGCTGATTATAACAGGCTTCCGGATTGTTCCCTCTTTTATCGCTTCCGTTATCCTGCTCTTGCCTCGCAGCCTCGCACGTTCAAAAACCACAGAGCTTATCAAATTCTCCAGCGTTACCCCTGACTCTTCTACACATTTCGAGGCTGCCGATAGAAAGGGATAAAGGCACAGATGTGCAGGTTCAGCATGCCATTCCGTCATAATAATAATTATTACTTTTGTTATCAGCAATCAAAAAAGAATAAACTCAATATGTCTGATTACGATTCCACCATCACCCATTTGTCATTCCCTTCCCATATTCTCAGCGAATACAGCGACACCCCCAGGTTTGAATCGTCCAACTTCTTCTCCAACTGCTCCTTCAGGAACAACGCTATATTCTCGCTCGTTGGATATGATATTATCTCATTTAAGAACTTATGGTCTACGAGTTCAATCACTTCTTCTACCACGGCCTTCACTTCCGAGAAATCCGCCACGCACTCGGTATCCTCCTTCTTATCGCCTTCCACTACCACATCCAGTTTATACGTATGCCCATGCAGATTCTTGCATTTCCCGGGATGTCTTGGCAGCGAATGCGCCGCGCTAAAATCCGTTGATACTCCTAATTTCATTTTCCGTTCATAACTACAAGATTACACATAAGCCCTTTCAGGGCTTGCGGGTAAACCCTTACAGGGTTTTCGGGGTCGCGGGGTGGAACCCCGCATGGGGCAGAGCCCCCTAATTTTCACGAGAGACGTTTTACTATATTTTATATGCTATTATTTAAGTCTCTAACCAGAGAGATAGTTAAATAGAAAAAAATCCTATAACTCTGATATAATATAGTTATAACTTACATATTATATTATACATTGATGCACAGTGACGGTGGTAATGGCAATGGGAAAGAAAACAAAAGGCAGGAAACTACGGCTATGCAAAGCGAATAAGCAAAACCGAAGAATTCCAGCATGGATAATGGTAAAAACGAGCCGCAGGGTGACTACACATCCAAAAAGAAGGCATTGGCGGCGGACAAAGCTGAAAGCGTGAAGTAGGGGGAAAGAGGGAGAAAAGCTACATGGGCGAAGTGACAGGAGCAGGTGGAGGCGAACGTATTTATACCATACCATTGAGAGATGTAAAAAAGGCACCGAGATGGAAAAGGAGCAACCGCGCAATAGCGATAATAACAGAATATTTAGTACAGCATACAAAATTCGAGGATGTCGTTTTAGATTCCGCGATAAACGAGAAGGTGTGGGAGCGAGGCTCACAGAAACCGCCTTCCAGGATAAGAGTGAAGGTAACGGAAGAAGAGGATGTAATCAGGGCTGAGCTTGTTGAATAAATAAACACAATAAAAGAAATAAAGTGACGATAAGAAGGAGCGGTAAAGAGCTAAAGAGAACGTTCAGTATTGATGGCAGCGCGTATATAGGTGTTTTTGCAATTTCTACCGAATCGGTGCTTCTTTTGCCTTCACACACATCGGATAATTTAGCGATGGAAATGGGGCGTGCATTGAAGGTGAAAACACTAAAAACGTCGGTAGCAGAAACGTCTTTAATTGGCTGTTTAGCCGTGGGGAACTCAAATGGGTTTATCTTCACCCCGTACACACTGGATAGCGAGTTACAGCAAGTAAAGGATTTAGTAGGCTCAGAAGGCTCGGGGGAGAAAATTACCCGGCTGCCGGAACGCGATAGGCTGAACGCAGTGGGGAACGTCATACTCACGAACGATACGGTTGCGCTGGTTCACCCGCGACTATCGGCGAAGACCGTGGAGTTGGTAGAGCAAACACTTGACGTAAAGGTTTATAAGGGCACGATAGGTGGATTGAACACCGTGGGGATGGCGGCAGTGGCGACAAATAAAGGCATCTTAGCGCATAGGAATGCAAGCAAGGAGGAATTGGAATTCCTGGAAGACATTTTCGAGCTGCCCGCGGAGATAGGCAGTGTTAATTTCGGCGTTCCTCTGATTGGTGCTGCGCTGCTCGCTAACACGAAAGGATACGCAGCCGGAAGTGATACGACCGGCGCGGAGTTAGGAAGAATAGAAGATGCGCTTGGATTTTAAACGCTATGGCTCAATGCAAAATGCAAATCGAAAAATGTAAAATAAAACGGGGACATTTGGTGATTATTTTTCTTTTCCGCCAACGCTTTTCTTTTTTAAAGAAAAGGGTTGATGCGTCGACCGGGATTTGAACCCGGGCAGTGGGCTTGGAAGGCCCAAGTCATACCTCTAGACCATCGACGCTTTCTGTGATTATTATTATTTTAACCTTAAATTATATATATTCTACGTGTTAGTAAAAAATGTATTGGATAGCCTGCGTCATACGGCAGATAACAGCGGATAAAAGGCTGCAGTGCTACGCACCTTCGCCTAAATTCGTCTATCGGCGAACTCATTTTTATCCGCAAACCGTTAAATAAAATCGTGGAGGAACGAATTTGTAGAGACATAAAGGGGATGGTGTTTGCAAAACTGAAGGCTGTAGGTAAAGCGATAAAGGCGATATGAATATTTCTAAGAAGCTTTACCAAAGAAATAATTTTTTCTTTTAGTGCAGGTTTTCTTTTTATTAAAAAGAAAAAGTGCATGCGGAGGTCGCCGAGTGGACAAAGGCGTGAGGTTCAGGGCCTCATCCCGCAGGGGTTCGGGAGTTCGAATCTCCCCCTCCGCATTGTTTTACCTGTAGTCTTTTATGTAACGTCACACTTATATGGAGTGGGATGCGAAAGGCGTGTTTGATAGTATAGGTGCCGAAGTTAAGACATCGGTTAAAGGAACCAAGTTATGTATTCTGGCTGGGGACGATACGGTGGTGATGAAAGAATGGCAGACACAAAGCACATTCCCTACCCCTAATTCCCTACTGCCTAAGTAATGGGCCCGATGCGATTCGAACGCATGACCTCCGCCTTGTCAAGGCGACGTCATTCCAACTAGACCACGGGCCCCCTGTGAGATAGTATGGTGATTTTAATTATTATAATAAAGTTTTCATGTGTTTATAAAATTAAATACATACAAGGAATGAAGAGAGATAAGAATTACGATTTGATTGTCGTTGGTGCGGGACCCGCGGGAATGACGGCAGGGATGTACGGCGCGAGGAGCGGACTAAAGGCATTAGTGATTGAGAAAGGAATAAGCGGCGGATTATCCAATGAGGCGCCGGAGATAGAGAATTATCCGGGATTCATGCGTGTGGGTGGCATGGAATTGGCAGAAAAGATGAAAGAGCAGGCGTCTGAATATGTGGAGATAAAAGAGCTGGAAAAGGTAAAAACAATAGAAACGAGAGGAAAAGAAAACGGGGAAAATGTGCTGGTCGTTACGGAAAAAGGCTCTTATGTCACAAAAACGGCGATAATAAGCACGGGAACCAAACACCGGAAACTGGGTGCCATAGGTGAAGACGAATTTTTAGGGAGGGGGATATCCTATTGTGCTACCTGTGATGGTTTTTTCTTTAGAGATAAGCCTGTAATAGTGGTAGGTGGAGGGGACTCAGCCGTTAGAGAAGCTTTATATCTGAAAAATATCGGCTGTGTGGTAACGCTGATTCATAGAAGAGATAAGCTCCGGGCGGAACCGTATTTACAAAACAAGTTGGAAGAGGCCGGTGTGCCTGTCTTGTGGAATTCTGTGGTGAACGAGATAAAAGGGGATAAAGCCGTGAGGAGCGTTGTTAAATATGATAAAAAGAAAGAGATTGAAAATGAGCTCCCCATAGAAGGTGTGTTTATATCCGTCGGCGAAGAGCCGGTAAATGATTTGGCAGCACAAATAGGAATCAAATGCGATAAAAACGGCTACATAATCGCGGATAAAAACCAGAGGACGAACATCGAAAGAGCATATGCAGCGGGAGATATAACAGGTGGCGTGAGACAGGTGGTGGTTGCGTGTGCAGAAGGCGCTATCGCTGCTACCTCGGCATATAACGATTTGCTGGAAACAAATCAAAGAGATTTACCGCTGGATGAGCGACCACGAGAAAGATTAGCGAAGTATGGTGCAGAAGCACTTGGGGAGGAGAAGGTGAAGATAAATGGATAAGAGAGTTATCGGATTTGTATGTCTCTCAATAGCAATATTGGTTATACTATCTGCTATTGACTTGATTTACAATTTAGGATATTACGCAAATGCATTGTCTACCTTAGTGATAGCAATAGCCACGGTAATTTATGCAACTTTAACTTATTTACTATTGCAAGAACAGCAGAGAGAGAAAGAGAAGCCACGCATTCAAGAAATCTCTGAATTTGTGATTCATCCTCTGGTTAAAGGATTGGAGAGCCATAAAAGTTACTTGGAGAAGGGAGATTTTGGATGGGAAGAAATAGGAGGTGTTAAATATGTTACACATATTACCAAGCTTATGTATACATTTGAGGGCATAGATGAGCTTATCTATGATGACTTTAAGGAGGTTTATCCAAAAGTCGGTGATAAAATAGAAGAGCATGATAAAGAGGTGGAAAAGTTAAAAGAGAGCTTGAAAGAGTTTGCAGAAAAAATTATATCACTGCAGGATTTCAAAAACAAGGTTTCAGAGAGTTTTGAAGGATATTGGAAGAGCGAAAAAACTGAGAAAGCAAGTCTTTTTGAACCAACCGACAAAAATTTTGGATACATTTCAGAGCTAATTGTTAATAATAAGCAAGAGTTAAACAAGCGCGATACCTATCATAAATTCTGGAGTTTATACGGAAAGGAGTTCCTCAGTTTCAGAGAAAGAAAAGAGATCAAAGAGTGCAAAGCTGAGGTTGAAAGAAGACGCAAAAATTTGCTTGAACGTGAAGGGAGTATTTTTAAAGATTTAAGGGACATTTTGAAGAGATTTAGAAAAGAATATGGGATCATTTATAAAGAGATGATAGAAGCTGAAGAGAGGGAAAGAGAAGAAAAATTAGGGTTGGGGAAAATATAAGTAGTAAAAAATGGAACTAAGGGAGATAGGGATTGACGAAGCGGGAAAGGGGCCTGTAGTAGGGTCTATGTTTGTTGCGGGCGTATTGAATTTTGAGGGGTTGGAAACGCTGGGCGTAAAGGATTCGAAGCAACTGAGTCCTTCAAAGCGGGAATATCTGGCGGAACGTATAGAAGCCTCAACTGAGGTTTATGTCCTTGAATTCACGGCAAACGAGATAGACGAGGGTAGAAAAAGGCATACGTTAAATGTAATTATGGTTGAACTTTTTTCTGCTGTACTTATACATTTCCAGCCTGATAGGGCGTTCGTTGACGCAGCAGACGTCAATCCAGATAGATTCGCAGTGAATCTTAAATCGGGCTACGAGAAGGAAATGAGCGGTGGAAGGAAAAGGGAAATAGAAATAATTTCCGAGTTTAAAGCAGACGTACGTTATCCGGTGGTTAGTGCAGCGTCAATAATTGCAAAAGTGCATCGGGATAGGTCAATAAGGCAGCTTGAAGCGGAAATAGGGATGGAGATAGGCAGTGGATACCCCGCAGACCCGAAAACCATTCGATTCCTGAACGAATTGGTAAAAGAAAAAGCGGAACTTCCTGCTTACGTGAGACATTCATGGAAAACAGTCAAAAGATTACGATAGTCATTCCAGTAACAAATTGCAAATAATGAACCACGAGATTTCACGAGATTAACCCCCACACTTTTTCTTTTTTACAAAAAACCCTTTTGCAAGCAAAAGCCTTTACGGAAAATTCGCTTCGCAGAAAACCTGTGCTAAAAGAAAAACTAAGAGAAGGTTTTTAGTCAAGGTTTTCACCGAAGGTAAAAAAGTTGTTGGTAAAGCTTTTCTTTTGTTGAAACTCGTATGCCTCTGAGAAAACTTCTTGCCATTTTGCTAAAGAGACACTCAATAATATTGAGCCATGCGTTGGCGTGAATACAAAAGAGAAGCGGTTTGGCACCGTTAATAGATATTCCTTGGTCTCTTTGGAGGTATGCGCTGAATGGTTATCGAGCGTTATTACAAGTTTCATCTCAGGTGGAAAGGCGCTATCCAAATATTTGAGATATTCGATGAATTCCTTGCTGCGGTGTCGGTCAAAGACTCTTACATAGAGCTCTCCCGTGAGCAAATCAATGCTCGCCAGTAGAGAGAGCGTTCAATATATCCCGAGATTTTATGGGTTTTGATCATGCTTTTACTCAATATCTTTGAGACGGTCCCTCCAGAAAGTCGGGATAACTCTGGGAAGCATTGTTCGGTACAATTCTCTCGTATATGTCTCGTCAAAGCCCGATTTGTCCAGAGTTCGGAGGCGTAACCATAATCTTTTGGTTTTGAGCACGCTAAGGAGATTATCCACGCTCGTGCCTCGGACGAAATACTCCTTGGCCTTCCTTTCCGGTGATGGTCCTCTAATGCTACTTTAACACCAAATGCGAGCGCTTTATCAATCGTTCTCCCTACCTTCTGGCGGTTCGTGCCAAGATTCCGCGCGATGGCAGAGGTTGTATCACCCTTATAATATCCAAGAATCATCTTAGCACGCTCAATGGTCCTGAGTGGCATAGTCCTGGATCGGCTGGCAGATCCCAAAATCTTAAGCTCCTCTTCGCTCAACTTTAATTTTGGCTTCTTGCTAACGAATGGCATAAAATCAGGTATGGAACCGCCCCCTATATAAATGTTGCCGTATTATTTTGGAAACGTTGCACTAGTTGATTTGCTCCAACATAATTTCCCTCTATCCGAGTATAAGAGGAGCTTCGAAGCATTATACCAAGCTCGTTGAAACTGGCGTTGTTATTAAACAGTTTGTTATTATTAGCCATCACGCAAATACCAATCCCAATCCCAGCCTCTCCAGATCCTGTTGTGTGATATATTTCATTGTTTGCTATGGTGTTATTATCCGCTGGTCTGCCACCATAAGATATTACAAAAATACTGTAAGCGTGCGCATTTGTTTGTAGTGCTGTTGTATTTAAAATAGTATTGTTATCCACCAAATTATTGCTAGAAGCCATTATTTCAATACCGACACCCATGGCATCCACAGGTGCATACGGGGTTTCAATGGTTGTTGTGTTGAAAATCGTATTATTTATAACACTGTTGAAATTGGATTGCCATAGGGAAATGCCCCAGTTAGCGTTGCTAACTTCGTTGTTCGTTACAGTATTCAAGTTAGAATTCACCAAGACTATTCCCACTCCACAATTAGAGATAGAATTGTTATCCATCACACTGTTGTGTGTTGAGTTTAGATAAGTTCCTATCGTATTATTGTTGCAAATATTATCTGAGATGTCGCAGTGTTCCACACCTGCAAGATAAATTCCAGAGGTGTAATCTTCCGCTGCTGCATTCTCAATCGTGAATCCACTCAGATTTACGTGATTTGCCGTAATCTCAAATACATGGTCATCCGGGATTGCAGCTTGAACAATCGTTGACGCAGATCCGTTCTCGGAGAAAATTGTCAATCGCTTGTACACATTTATGTTTTCGGTGTATATCCCATCCCTCACTATAATGGTGTCGCCCGAGTTTGCTGCATTCACCGCTGTCCGGATTGACTCCTCGGGATTAACATAAATCGTATCAGCGGAAGCGCATCCAACACTTATGAATGCCAGCGTTGCGAAAAGAAGAGCGCATATTAATACCTTTTCCTTTCGCTCTCCAAGTTTCCCCCTTCTTTCGCTTTTCATTTTTCCCTTTACGGTTTACTTCTCAAACTTTTAAAGAAAAAGGTCAATCAAAAACATACAAATCCTCAAGTCCTCATAAACTTTTCGATTCTTTCTTCTACTTATACACACGCAATCATTTTAATATGGCTATTTTAATTGAAATAAAATAGAACCCAAAAGCCAAATGAGCCAAAACACAACCACAAAAGTAAAAATCTGTGGCAATACTAATGTTGAGGATGCCCTAATAGCTGCAGAAGCAGGTGCAGACGCTATCGGCGTGATAAATGTCGCTGATACGAATAGATATATAGATTTAGAAGACGCGAAGGCGATACTCGATGCATTGCCTGTTTTTGTGTCAAAAGTCGTGGTTGTCACGTTGGATAACATCTCAACCGGAGCTGCGCAAGATAAAATAAA
>JAUXHM010000088.1 GCA_030621535.1 Candidatus Methanophagales archaeon
TTTATTTGTCGGTGTCATATTAAATAATATATTTGGAAATCCTATTTATTGGTATACGTAGCAAATTTTGGGACAGACCTTTCAAAACGATAAAATGAGCACAAAAGCATTATTGCTAATCTGCGATGGTCTCGGAGACCGCCCATCCATAGGAGGAAAGACGCCCTTACAAGCTGCTAATACGCCTTATTTAGATGAGATAAGCAAAGAGGGAATAAACGGGCTGATGGACGTCATATCTCCCGGGATAGTACCTGGAAGCGATACGGCACATCTCGCAATCCTTGGCTACGACCCATACAAGTATTATCCAGGCAGAGGTGTGCTTGAAGCGCTTGGTGCTGATATGGAACTATGCAGAGGAGACGTTGCTTTCAGAGCGAATTTCGCTACCGTGGATGATAAGATGCGAATCATAGACCGAAGAGCCGGGAGGAAGGGCAGTAAAGATCTGGCAGAAGCACTAAACGGGCTTGAAATAGACCACACCAAAATAATGTTCACGAATACCACGGAACACCGATGCGCACTGGTACTGAAAGGAGAGAATCTGTCAAAAGCTGTCTCTGATGTGGACACGCATGAAGCTGGGAGCAAAGTAAAAAAATGTGTGCCGCTTGAGGAAGGCGAGAAAGAACTAAAGACCGCAAACATCGTGAATGAATTTGTCCGGCAGAGTTATGATATACTGAATGAGCATCCGGTAAATGAAGAAAGGAGGCGGAGAGGCGAACTACCTGCGAATATAATTTTGCTGCGAGGTGCGGGAAGCTATGAGGAAGTGCCAGCGATGAAAGAGCGATTCGGATTCGGAGCTGCCTGCATAGCAGGAGCTTCTCTTTACAAAGGCGTTGCGAAATATCTCGGCATGGACGTTGTGCCTGTTGAAGGTGCGACAGGCATAGCGGATACGAATTTAAATAATAAAGCAGAAGCTGCTTTGCATGCATTAGAGAAGCATGATTTTGTTTTCCTTCACGTGAAAGCTACCGATAGCATGGGACATGATGGTAACTTCGAGGGAAAGAAGGACATGATTTCGCGGATAGATAAAGAGCTTGTAGCACGAATAAAGGATGTTGACGCATATATCGTCATTACGGCAGACCATAGCACGCCTGTATCAATAAAACGGCACAGCGGTGACCCTGTTCCCATAGTTATAAAAGGCGAGGGTGTCCGGAAAGACGGAATAACCAAATTTGATGAGATTTCCGCTGCTTCAGGCGGGTTGGGCAGGATAAGAGGCGCTGATTTGATGCCGATATTATCGGATTTTATGGGTTTTTATAAGATGTTCGGGACGTGAAGTCTCGACTGCTAACTCCATCACGCAGTGAATAGCAGGACGGCACTGTCGATTTTTTAAGTAAAATTCCTGTTCACGTATGTCATTCAATCACTACTGGCTAACACATTTTATTATTCAGCTTCGGGCAATTTTACTTAACCTCGGTATATCTGAACTTGGTTCGCATATACCTCCCTTTAACTGAACCTTCTCAATCATTTTTTACCTCCTAACTCTTAATTAGATGAGGGTATATAACTAACTCTTTCGATTTTCTTATGGCGTATAGCATCTTGCAAATAAAAGCCGACGGCTGATTTTGCTTAAATTTCTTTTTTCCCTTTTATCTGCTGTTATACACAGCGAACGAAGAGGCGCCTTTATTTCTTTTTAATCTCCCTTGCTCTGTATTCTGCTTTCGCTTCCATTTCCTTAAGTAGTTTCTCTATCCAGCGAACAGCATTCAGATAATGCGCTGTTATACCGATTCCCCAACCTATGAGGGGATAAAAGAACCAGATGTCCTCGGGAGAATATATGAAGTTAATGGCTATCAACATAGTGTTAACCAGCACGTACACTACCAGATGAACTAGAAAACCTCTTTTCTCCACCTCAGTTTTTATTTCTCTATACGCATTTTTGTAGTCCTCTAAAGAGATTTCTTCTGCCATATTTACTCACCTCCTAAGCCGATTGCATATAACTTTGGGATATCCGAACTTGGTTCGTATATACCTCTTTAACGGAAACTTCTCTCTCATTTTTTTCCTCATGACTTTTAGATAGATAAGGGTATATAAATAACTTGCATATCTTTGCAATGGTGTATAGCGTCTCGCAAATAAAAGCCGATAGGCAAGATTTGGGCGAAGCGTAGCGTTTTATCATTTGTAAATGCTCCTTCTATGCCCGATTCTCAAAATCACTACGTTTTTATTGTCAATATCAAATATGGCTCTGTAATCTCCTATTCTGAATCTATATGTCCCTATTTTATGATTTATCAACTTTCTGGCATATTTTAGAGGGGTTTTAGCGTATTCCTTGAGTTTCATAGCGATTCTATTCTGCATCTCTTTGTCAATGTTTTCCAAGTCTTTCAACGCCCTCTGGGTAAATACTACCTTATACATCAAAAATTTCCTCAAGATATTTCACTTTGCCTTCTTTATAATCGGTTCTTGCCTCTTCGATTGATCGTAGATATTCATCACTTGAAAGTGCTAATATATCTTCGATTAAATCTTCCATGGCACCTCTGACAGTATCTGACATCAAAGAGCGAAATTCCACAACAGTTAAATCCTTTACTTTCGTTTCCATACGTGAACACCCTTTTATAGCTTAATGTAAATACTTAAAAATTTTTTGCCTACTTCGTTCATATCCGAACTTATTTCGCATATACCTCCCTTTAAGGGAAACTCCTCATTCATCTTTTGTCCCCTAACTTTTAAATAGATGACATGTCTATAAATACAAAACCTATAGTTTTTTATAGTATGACACTTATTGATTGATTAGTTAGTTAGGTGAATTAACATGTTCGAGTACTGGAATCCGCGCATTGAACGTATGCCTGTAGACGATTTGCACGAACTGCAGGGGAAACGCCTCAGGTCGCTTGTTCGCTATGTCCATGATCATTCCTCCTTTTACCGGCAGCGATTCCGGGAGGCAGGTGTGGAGCCGGATGACATCAAAAAGCTGAGTGACGTAACCAAACTGCCTTTTACATTCAAGATTGACCTTCGTAATACCTATCCCACTGGTATGTTCTGTCTTCCCGAAAACTGGGTTGTGCGGTATCACGTATCCAGCGGCACGACTGGGAAACCGACTGTAGTTGGATATACTCAAGGGGACATTGATATGTGGACTGAGTCTTTAGCTAGAGCACTCACATCCGTTGGTCTGGGTCGTGAAGATGTAATTCAGGTTAGTTATGGCTATGGGCTATTCACCGGGGGGCTTGGTCTCCACTACGGTGCAGAGCGAATTGGCGCCACGGTGCTTCCCACGGGCGCCGGTAATACTGAGCGGCAGATAGAGCTAATGCAGGATTTAGGAAGCACTGCTATCGCCTGCACACCTTCTTATTTCCTGCACATGAACGAGGTTGCGCAGAAGATGGGCGTGAGCATCCGCGATGACACAAAACTTAAAGCAGGCATCTTTGGTGCAGAGCCGTGGTCTGATGAGACGAGAAAGCGGATTGAGGAGTCCACAGGCATCAAGGCGTATGACATATACGGAACCAGCGAGATGAGCGGTCCACTCTTCACCGAGTGCCATTTACAGAACGGAATCCACATCTGGGCGGATTTGTTCCTGCTCGAGGTGATTGACCCGAAAACAGGGGAGCAAGTGGAGGATGGCGAGCGTGGCGAACTCGTTGTGACCACGCTGAACAAATGGGCATTCCCACTTATCAGGTACCGGATAGGCGACATCACCATACTGAATAACGAGCCATGTGAGTGTGGGCGAACACATCCACGAATCATGCGAATCCTGGGTCGCACAGACGATATGATCGTGGTACGAGGAATAAACGTGTTCCCAAGCCAGGTTGAATCGGTACTTATGCGAATCCCTGAGATTGGCGACCACTATCAGATAATTGTGGACCGAAAAGGTCCACTGGACGTCATGAGCGTAAAGGTTGAAATGACCGAATCTACGTTCAGCGATAAAATCGCTGACTTGATGTCATTAAGCAAGACGGTCGCCAGACTGCTTAAGGGTGTGCTGAATATTACGGCTGAGGTGGAGCTGGTAGAGCCCGGGACGATTCCACGCTCGATGGGAAAAGCTCAGCACGTTATAGACAGGAGAAAAGTGTAGAGGAGTAAAAAATGGCTGCGATAAAACAGATTTCTATCTTTGCGGAGAACAAGCCTGGCAGGATGGCTGGGGTAGCAAAGGCGTTAGGAGATGCGGGTGTGAACATTCGCGCATTGACCATTGCGGAGGCAGGTGACTTTGGCGTAATCCGGATGGTGGTTGATGATACGGAGAGGGGATATACAGCGCTCCGTGAGAAAGGTTTTATGGTCTCTGAGACTGACGTTCTCGCAGTGGAGATAAAGGACGTTCCCGGGGGTCTGTACGAGATAGCTAACAGTTTGGGTATGAATAACGTCAACGTGGAGTATGCGTATGCTTTTGTGACGGCAAAAGCCGAGCGGGCGATGCTGATTCTACGGGTGGATGACGTAAAGAGAGCTGCGGAAGTGCTGAGCGAGGCTGGGGTGAGAATAGCGACAAAAGGGGAAATACAGCAGATTTGAAGAGAAAAAGTTTTCATCCAGAGGGATGTATATACGAAGTACTTCAGATATACCGCCAAATTGGAATAATATGCGAAGCATTGCGGATATACCGAAGTTATCTGAAATTTTGAAACAAATTGGGGGAGAGTAAATGGCTGAAAAGAAGCAAACTCCGGAAGCAATGTCAGTAGATGACCCCCTTGTTGAAAAGATTAAACAGGCTATTAATTCAGCTTTAGCATATGAAATTGCAACTCATAAAAAGCGAAAACTTGGTATTACAGGCGAAGTTGGAGAGGTACTGGTTTGCCACCAGCTCGGACTTCGTTTACTATTGGATTCACGTTCAAAGGGATTTGATGCAATAGACAAAAATAGCAAACGGGTCCAAATCAAGAGTCGTAGAAGTGAAACAGAAGGGCTACCCCGGGATGTGGGACGGATTAGTCGGTTTTCAAATCATAAATTTGATTACGCACTGCTTTGCCTGCTTGATCACAAATATCAGCTTTGTGAAATTTGGCGTGCCGATTATAAAAACCTAAAGCCTATTATCGACGAAGAACAAAATGAACGAAGAGGTCCTACACTAAGGTCTTTTAAAAAGGTAGGAGAGAAGATATTTGATAAAAATGGATCAAAGGACAGACAAAACTTCAGATAACAGCGTGTATCTGGTTCGGGCTTT
>JAUXHM010000160.1 GCA_030621535.1 Candidatus Methanophagales archaeon
CCCTTTGCTCTTGCGTACCGGGCGAGTTCAAAAACGTCATCACGGAGCAGTGGTTCTCCACCACTCAGTATCAAAATAGGTTTGCTTACTTCTACTATCTGGTCTATGAGCGCCTTCCCTTCCTCCGTACTTAACTCGCTTTTCCCCGCTCGTTCATCCGCATCTATGTAACAGTGCGGACACCGCAAATTACAGGCGAAAGTCATGTTCCAGGAGATAAGCCGCGGTATAAAGTTTTTTCGTTCACTAAATGAATGTGAATGCAGATGTTCTTGATTCTCGTTTTCAGACATTGTGAACTATTTGAAATATACTAAATATTCAACTTCATGATTATATAAAGTTGTCGGTTTTTTTTTTTGAAAACACGAATAAAAATAAGTGGGTTATATATAGTTATAGAAGCGATTACAAAAAGGAAAGGCATAAATCAACTGTCGGGTGATGTAGATGGGAATGGGAATAGAAATAGGAGAACTGTTCATAATCCTCGCAGGCATCTTGCTGGTTTTTGATTTTGCCCTGCTGTCAAAAGCAACGGCAAAGGACAAGAGGAAACTCGAATACGCATTTTACACTTCTGCCATCGCTTGTGCGTTGGTCGTGGCTTCATACCTCTCGCTTACATGGGCTTTTGTATCCGATAATTTCTCCTTAAGCGAGGTTTATGCCTACAGTTCATCGGGATTGGCTATCTGGTATAAACTCGGCGATCCGTGGATAGGAGCCAGCGGGTCAATGCTTTTTCTTACTTTTCTCTTTACCATCGTTTACTTCATGTATCGGTTTAGAGAACCCGAATCAGAAACCGGGGATGAAAAAGGAAGCACGTTTCGTATAACGCTATACAAAACAACAGACGCTTTTCTCATCTTTTTTATCCTCTTGGTATTACTGCACAGCCCGTTTGAGCATTTCCCTATGTCTATGTCTATGCAGACAGTGCTAACAGAGGGAGCAGGACTTAATCCATTGTTACAGACGTTCTGGGTGCTTATCCACCCACCTGTGGTTTTCCTGGGATACACTTTCGTCTTTTTCGCATTTGCGCTCACGCTAACAGGCATGATAGCAGGTGGGTTAGAAGAGCGTGAAAGAAGAACGTTAAAGCGTTCTCTTTATGCAGCATGGCTATTTTTAGCACTTGGAATAGCTCTTGGAGGTTGGTGGTCGTATGAAGTGCTGGGTTGGGGTGGATACTGGTCCTGGGACCCGGTAGAAACGGCTTCTTTATTGCCCTGGCTTGCTCTTACTGCGTATTTCCATTTATCGCCTAAGAGCAGCAGAGACGAGAACATGGCTGGGGAATTTACGCTCCTGCTTACTTTTTTAGCTATTATATTCGGCACTGCACTGACTCGAGGTGGGCTGTTAGAGTCAGTTCATGCTTTTGGCCGCTCACCTGTCGGGCCAGCGCTGATGTTATTCGCAGCCGCCATCCTTTTTTTCTTTTTCTATTTATGCCGAAAAGCGAAAAAACCTATTTATACCTTTGACGTTGATAGTTCTTCCCTCTCCTCCGTCTCCCTCGTCATCGCATACTGGTCACTGATATTCCTCATGATAATATGCTTTCTTGGAGATGCAGTGCCAATAATAGGCGGTTTATTCAGCGAGAACCCAATGACCACGAGTCCCGAATTTTATAACAAATGGTGTTTCCCCTTTACTCTCGCTTTCGTAGCTGCTTTAGCGGGCTGCAACGCCAGCGCATACATAGAACTGAAGAAATATTTGGGGTTGATTTTTGCAGTGTTGTGCGTTGGAGTCGTTTTAGCGTGGCTCGGGCAGCCAACGCCAAATCCACTTGCTAATTTCGGGCTTCCTCTTATACTCGTGGCGGGGTTTACCATCGCATACAATTTCGCTCGTGTTCTACGACGAAGCGCAAAAAAGAGTTCCACACGCTTGTGGGGCAAAACCATCGTGCATTTTGCAATCATCCTCATTTTAATCGGCGTTTTTGTGAGTTCCACTACGGAAACAGAGAGCGGGTTCATCTTCGCAAAGCCGAACTCCACGATTGAGGCTCTGGGAATGGAAATCGAATTAAAGGATTTTACCATATCTACCAGTACTGGAAGCGTTTACTCTGCACAGCATCGCTTCGTGCTTCCTGAACACTCGGCACTAAAAATGGACGTTTCGATTAAAGACGCCGGGGATGTTCATCAGAGGGCTATGTGGACAAAATATTATGCAAATCATGGCGCTGTGTCGGAGCCTTTAATCATTTCAACGCTCACGGGCGACATATACATCTACATGCAATCTACAAAATCCTCTTCTGACTCACTGCTTTACGCGCTTATGGGGCAGAAAATTCAACCCGAAACTTTTATCGTCAGCGTAAAAAGAATTCCATTAATCGGATTTATCTGGACAGGGATATTACTACTGGGACTTGGAATGGCGGTGTTATTAGTGGGGGAGCTTGTGAATACAGGGGAAATTAACCGCAGAGTTCACAGAAGATAGCGGTTTGGATGTTTAGCTAACGAGCGGAACCGCTAATAAACTAAACATCTAATTTCGCGTTCTCTGTGGTAATTTGAAATGTAACATAGCCAATATTAAAAAAACGAGAGGGGGAAAAAGTCATCAAAGTCGGAAAAATTCCGGCTTTTCGACGTAACCATTACCCCTTTTGGTTTGGCTCTTTCTTCAGTAAATGTTCCTTTTTCTCCTGCCCAATCCTACTTCGATATTGGATGGCAAATTGTGCAGGTTTCTGGTCTAACCGTTAGTTTATGGTCATCA
>JAUXHM010000100.1 GCA_030621535.1 Candidatus Methanophagales archaeon
GATGCATCTTCCCCTACTATCTGTTTCTCGCCTTCTTTTGGCATCTGGGAAATATGGAAGTTCTGGCAGTTCTTACATCTGAAGTTACAGCCAACTGTAGCAATCGAGTACGCCTCAGAGCCGGGATATAAATGGAAGAAAGGTTTCTTCTCTATTGAGTCAATCCCTCTCGCAACTACCTTACCGTAGACCAGGCTGTAGAGGACACCACCCCTGTTTTCTCTAACCCCACATATCCCCCTCTTCGATTCGTTTATCTTACAATGGTGAGGGCATAGGTGACATCTAACCTTGTTCTCTTCCAGTTTCTCATAAAACATTGCCTCTTTCATTTTAACCTTCCCTCTTTTGATTTATGTAGTGGCGGGTTTGCGAAATCTTTAAATTTGACAGATGACAATAATTAACGGTTCTTATTTATAAACTTCAACCATTTCCATTTCATCGAGTAAAGCCCTCACTTCCTTTGGTGACCCCAGATAAAATCGTGCTTTCGATGGTGTAAAACCTATCTTTACAGAATACGCATCCTCAGGAAGGACTTTGAACATATCTTCATCTGTAAGGTCGTCTCCCACCGCTAATATGAACCCAAAACCCTTCGTTAGCCAATGAGAAGCAGCTATCCCTTTATTCACCCGCCCATCCTTCACTTCCACTACCTTGTTTCCTTTCATCACTTGAAGCTCTGTACACGCTGTAAGGTCTATTAACTGATCCGTAAGCTCTTTAGCCCTTAATTCTCCCAGCTCTAGGTCTACTTTCCTGTAATGCCAAACCAGAGAAAATCTTTTCTCTTCTATAAAAGAACCCGGAGCCCTATCCACAAAAAGGTCAAGTATAGGGATTATCTTTTCCTTCCAGTCTTCTTTGAGAAGTTCTATCTCTTTCCACTCTCCTTCCTCCCCTTTGTGCTGCACTCCGTGCTCCGCCACCAGGCATACCCCAGTGTCTCCAAACCAGCGCTCCAGGGTTTCCTTGTCACGACCACTTATTATCACAACGGTGTTTTCAGGCGGCTTAGATAGTGCTCTAAATAGGTACAAAAGCTTTTTATCGGGTTTTGCGCGCTCCGGCTTATCAGCAAATGGAACCAGGGTTCCATCGTAATCTAAGAGCAGCAAACGTTTATCAGCAGCTTTATAAGAGTTTCTTAGCTCCTTCCTTATTTTTTCGTTCAATTTCTTCATATTTAGTTCCTCTTGTAACCTTTTCGTCTCAAGAACACTCCTTATGAATCCTGACCCCCAATGAAACACATCATAATGACTCAAACGTTTCTGCATCTCCTCATTCCTCGATTTTTGCTCCTCTTCCGGCATTCTCAAAGCTTCATTCAGCGCCTCTGCCACTTCCTCTTTGTTGTTCGAGTTTACCACGAGCGCTTCTCCTAACTCTCTTGCAGCTCCCGCCATCTCACTCAGTATCAAAACTCCTTTTCCATCCACCCTGCTTGCAACAAACTCCTTTGCTATAAGGTTCATACCATCTCGCATCGAGGTCAGGAGTGCAACATCTGCTGCGAGATAAAAAGCAATGATGGTTTGGAATGGTAAAGAGCGGTAGAAGTAAGATATTGGGACCCATTCAGGCGTTCCATATTTTCCGTTTATCCTTCCTACGAGCTCATCTATTTCCTGCTTCAACACACGATATTGCCCCACTTTAGTGCGAGAGGGAGCGATTTTTAAAATGAAAACGACCTTTTCATGCCATTCCGGGTGAGTTTCGAGAAAATGCTCAAATGCATAAAGCCTTTCCGGGATTCCTTTCGTGTAGTCCAGCCGATCCATCGAGAATATTATTTTGCAGTTCTTGAACCGGCTGCGTAGCCGTGCTACTTCCCTTTTTATTCCCCTTCCGCTTGTTGCACTCACAAATTTCTGGACTTCAATCCCCATTGGATGCACGTCCACTTGCACTATCCTATCTCCAATCGCGAGCTTCCCAAACTCATGTTCGTAACCAAGCAGGCGTAGCACGGAGCTAAGGAAATTGTGCGCATAGTCGTAAGTGTGGAAACCTATGAGGTCGGCACCTAAGACCCCTTCTAAAATTTCCCTTCTCCAGGGTATCAAGCGAAATAAGTCAACTGATGGAAAGGGTATATGTAAGAAAAACCCTATTGTTGCATCGGGAAAACGCCCCCTTATAAGCCCGGGCAGAAGCATCAAATGGTAGTCATGAATCCAAATAATGTCTTCAGGCTTTGCAATTTCGGCTACGCGCTCACAAAATTTCTGGTTCACGTGCTCGTAAGCCGACCACTCAGAGTGCTCATATTTGGCATACTGTGGGAAGTAATGAAATAGAGGCCATAGGGTTTTGTTGCTAAAGCCGTAATAATACTTCTCCACTTCTCCTTGAGAGAGGAAAACGGGGTAGCAATTAAATTCAGACAGTTTTGATTCGACATAATCGTTTTCCTCTCTATTTATTGCAATTCCAGGCCAGCCAACCCAGACGCTTTCATATCTTTGATGTAATGCATTTAAGCCAGTAGCAAGCCCGCCCACGCTTGAACTGAAACGAAACTCGTTCTTCCTTCTTTCAACACTGACAGGTAATCTGTTTGAAATAATCAACAACCTTCTCATTGCTTTAATATTAATATTTTATACCTAAAAACATTCTCTTAGTTTTTCTTTTAGCACAGGTTTTCTTTTTCACAAAAAGAAAAAGTGTTACCACACGCGCTTGCTAATTTTAAACCATGGATGAAAGGAAATAATGCTTTCCTCAGGAATCTCCTTCGTTCTGTTAATAAAATCCGCAGCGAGCAAATAGTCAACTATTCTAACGGGGAGTAAGAAATGTTCCTTCACATATCTCCTCGCGCGCTTACCCACGACGTCCCTTTTCTTTGGATCTCTTAACAAGTGTAGTATCCTTTTCACCGCTTCTTCCTCTCCGTTGACCAGAAACCCCGTGTGACCATCACGTATTTGAAGTGCTATACCACCAGCAGGTCTCGCAACCACCGGTTTCCCTTTCCACATCGCTTCCGTAACGGTGAGCCCAAAACCTTCTTTTTTCGAGTTCTGCAGGATCACAGAGGATGCCCTTTGTATTGCGTTTATACAAGAATCAGGGCATTCACAAAGTATGTGAATATTCTTATCATCCCTTGTCGTTTCTTTCAATTCTTTGTAAACCCTTTCTCCTTCCGGGTCATCGGAGGCAAAACTGCCTGCAAGGATCAGCTGGCATTCTTCCTTCTCCTTTACCTTTTTATAGATAGATACAACTCCTTCAGGGTCTTTCCAGTGGTCGAATCTGCTGATTTGAGAGAGAATTGGCTTTTCAGTGTCTATATCTTCTTTTTCTAATTCCTTCTGTATCTCATCTTCACTCATCTCCCTGTTCTTCTCCGATAAAGGGTCAATGAACGGTGGTATAATGAATTTTGGCAGTGGCCACTGAGAGATAACGAAATAAGCAGCGGTAAATATCGCAGCGTCAAAAGCTTCCGCCCAATAGGTGATGAAATCCCATAATCTTGGATTTCTTCTCAAAGCCACTTCGTCTATATCAATATGGCACCTCCATATCCATCTCACATCTCCTCTCTTTAGTTCCCTCGCTAATGCCAATGGCTGCGGGTCGTGCACAAAAACAACGTCAGGCTCATAATCAATAATATCCAAAGCCACATTCTCTTTTATAGCGGAGAAATAAATCTTTTCATCTTCCGCAGTCAATTTCCCCTTTTTACCTTGCAAAAGATGATGCATGGTTTTTGTGACCTCAAAAAATTCCTTACTCCCTTTTATCACTTTCCATTCGTCGTCTATTCCAATCGAGTTCAAAAAAGGAACTGAAGAGTGAAGCATCTCCGCTACGCCTCCACCATAAGGTGTTGAGCTCAAGTCCAGCATCTTCATCCCGCTTAACCTCTCGCTCACCTCCTCCAGCTTTTTTATTGGCTCTTCCCCCACTATTTTCGCATATTCCTTTAAAGGAGGCACGTGAAGAGGAGTAAATCCTTTCCTCTTGCTGTATAAAGTCCCGTCTTCCATAGGGATAAATTTTTCTCTTTCCATTATTCTTATAAATAAAGATAAGGAACTTTGTATTATAGATTATGGATCCAGTTGAGGGAAAAATCATCGCCTACTATGGAAAGGGAGAGGGAAAGACAACCGCCTCTATTGGTCATGCCATAAGAACATTGGGTCATAATAAGAGAGTAGTGATATTGCAGTTTATGAAAGGAAGACCAACTACCGGGGAATACCAGTTTCTAAAGAACCTCGATAACCTCCAGATACACCTTTGCGGCACTCCTGGTTTTTTAAAGGGCGAAAAATCGCGGGAGATACATCTCAAAAAGGCTAAAGAGGGGTTGGAATTAGCTCATAGAGTGTTAGCGGAAAAACAAGCCGACCTTTTGATTCTGGACGAAATATTGTACGCGGTAAAATTCGAGCTGTTAACAGAAGACGATGTTTTAGAGTTGTTGGAAAAAAGAGGTCATACTGACATCATTCTTAGCGGGAGGGAGCCAGGGGCCAGAATAATCGAGATGGCTGATATAGCAACACACATGGAGAAGGTCAAGCATTATTGGAATGAAACTAGCAGCACAACTTCAGGAATAGAATATTAAATTAAAGATGAAAAATTAAAAATTATTAACCACAGATTACACAGATT
>JAUXHM010000082.1 GCA_030621535.1 Candidatus Methanophagales archaeon
ATAAACAACCCCGATCTTTTTTATTGTATATAAAGTATAACTTCTACCCATAAATAAATTTAATTTAGGACGCAGATTTACACACAACTTTTTTACCTTCGGTAAAAACCTTGACTAACAACCTTTCTTAAAAAGAAAGCTTGACTAAAGAAACAGGTCTTTTTTTCTTTTAGCACAGGTTTTCTTTTTGTGAAAAAGAAAAAGTGTTGTGTAATCTGGTGGTTATAATTTTCGGGATGACTATGGTCAACAGCAACAGTAATAGCCCGGGACGGATTCGAACCGACGTCCCGAGGTCCAGGGCCTCGGATGATTGACCTCTACACTACCGGGCTATGTCTTGGCACTAATACTAAGATAATTGATTTTTTTAAGAGATAAACATGATGTACTTAAAACTCTGTGGTCTCTGCGCTCTCGGCGGTGATAAATCACTTGATTTATGGATATGCCAATCGCAATATCGCAGAAAAAATCGGCAGTACAGTGTTAAACGATTTTTGTCCCCGTTTTCAAACTCCTTGTGTATTCTTCTATCTCACGAAGCATGCTCGCTTTAGATTTAGATTTAGACTCCAGTCCCTTCTCTATCAGCCGTATGAACGCACTACCCACAATTGCTCCATCTGCGACTTCGCAAACCATTCTTACATGCTCGGGCTTTGAGATGCCAAATCCCACCGCCAGGGGTACGGATGTTTTTACTTCTCGTATCCTTCGGATAAGCGGGTGTATAGCATCAGAAATCTGCTCCCGTGCGCCGGTCACGCCAAGCAGCGATACAACGTAAACAAATCCTGATGCAACGTCCAGAATCCGTGCCATCCTTTTCTCGGTCGTTGTAGGTGCGATAAGAAAAATCAAGTCCGTTTCATGCCTGTCGCATATCCTCAGCAGTGGTTTTGACTCCTCCACGGGTAAATCCGGCACGACTAAACCTTTTATTCCCGCCGACTCGCAATCCGCTATAAAAACCTCCAAACCTCGTTGCAGCACCAAATTGTAATAAGTAAGGCAGACTTTTTCCACTCCTTTTATCCCCGCTGCGACTTCAAAATACACGTCTGTATTCATTCCCGCTTCTAAACTGCGTTCACTCGCTCGCTGTATCGTAACGCCATCGGCAATGGGGTCAGAGAAAGGCAAACCCAGCTCCAGAATGTCCACTCCTCCTTTGACCATCGCACGAGCGATTTTCAGTGTATCGTCAGCAGTGGGATAACCAGCAGTTACAAACCCTATCAAAGCTCGCTCTTTTCGCTTTCTTAGCTCCTCAAATTTCTCTTCAAGGCGCATGTTATTTCTTTCTTTTCACGGTTATCGGGACATTTCCGCTCTCAAATTCTTCCATTGCTATCTCTATGGGGTCTATTTCCTCTGTTCTCATAAGCACAGGAGCACCGGCGGCTATCTGTAGTGCTCGTGCACCTATGATGCGTGCTTTTTCGTATTTCGTGTATTTTTCTCTTTTTTCTGTCAATGAAACCAACCTTTTATTCGTATATGCGTGATGATATGGGGTTGCTGAGATTTGAACTCAGGTCTCGGCATCCCGAACGCCGAAGGATAGTCCAAGCTACCCTACAACCCCCTTCTCGTAGTTGTTCATTCATACGGTGCTATCTCGTCTATCAGCTCAGCATGCGTTAGAAGCATTCTTCGGCAGCAATATCTCTTTATTCCTAACTTGTCCAGTACCTCTGCCCGCTCCTCGTGCTTTATTCGCTCCTTGTACTCCTCCCAGATATCCGATATTACTCTTCCGCATGTATAGCATCTAACTGGAATCATTTTTTATTTTTTACTTTTTATTTTAGAAATTTTACCTGTAAGATTTTTGCCTGTGCGCTCTCGCACCTTTAGCACCAAACTTCTTCGGCTCCTTCTGTCTCGTATCGCTGACTAACAGGCTTCTATCATATTCTAAATAGGATTCACGTAGCTCCTCCTTCCCCGTCCAATCAACCAATCCACGAGCAATAGCGGTTCGAGCTGCTTCCGTCTGTCCCATGAACCCTCCACCTTTTATATTTACGTCCACCTCGATGCTCTCAATGTCAGCAGCGACATCGGGAATCTGAGATGCGATAATCAAAGGCTCTGATAATTTCGCTCTTATCACTTCGGGTTCTATGATTTCCAGCGGCTTCTTATTAATCCTCACCAGACGTTCTCCTTTGCTTTTGCCTTCTTGTATAGTTACGCGTGCAACTGCCTTCCTCCTCTTCCCTACCTGATTTACTATTTTTTTTACCTTCTTTTTGGTGCCCATCCTAACTTTCCACTCACCTCCTCCAGGGTTATATACTTACCGAGCGATAACCTGCTTTCTGCATTTGCAGCTTCCACTTTCTTACTCGCTTTTCCTTCGTATTCGTCGGGTATACCCAGATAAACCTTCACACGAGAAAGAGCATCTCTTCCTCTTGCACGTTTATATGGGAGCATTCCACGTATTGTGCGTTTTACGATTCTATCAGGCATCGTAGGGAAGTAAGGTCCTTGCTCTTTCGACCCCCGGTTCTTCCTCGTTTTGTATTCCTCAAATAACCCCACTTTGGAACCGCTTATTACCACGCGCTCCGCGTTAACAATTGCAATTTCCTTATCTTTTTCTTTTAGCAACTGTTTCGCAACTACACTCGCTAATCTTCCTAAAATGAGTCCTTCACCATTTATTATTTCCATTTTTTTTCTTGTTAAACCTTTTCTAAACGTTTGAGTACTTACGTGATTATCTTCACACCAGTCCCTTTTGGATTGTCTTTTGCCAGATCCTCAATGCTTATGCACTTACTCTTTCCCTTTCTTCTCCCCTTTCCCTTGCTTTTTACCTTTCCTTCTACGGACTCAGTGATCTTCTCAAATGCCTTTTTACTGAATCCCAACGCTGCAACGGTAATCGGATTCTCAAGCGTACCCGCGCTCAGCACCTTCCCGGGCACCAATATCGTATCATTTGCACTGGAATATCGGTTTATTTTACTCAGATTTACCGCTGCATAATTCCTTCGCGGTTTCTCTAATCGCTTCGCTATATCCCTCCATATCGGTGCGCTGTTCTCCCTCGCAATCCCCTTTAAATCCTTTATTAGCCTATTAATCTGCGGATTCGTCTTCCTTTTTGTTCGCATCTTTTTCGCTTTCGCCCCACGTTCTACCCTTCGCCTTTGAAAATCTTTAGGATACCTTTTTATAAAGGTTGCAGGATAAAATCATTCAAATAAATTTTATACCGTCCTAATTTCCCTCCATAATTCCCCGCTGATATTTTCACCAATCCTTTGACATCCCTTACGCTATCCATCGCGGCTTTCATCGCTTCTTTTACCGTGTCGAGCGAAACGCCATTTATGACGATTTCGGGAATGCACTGCACGCCTTCCGGAACCTTCGAGCCACTTATCTTGTGCTTTAACGTGGGGCAAAAGGAATGATTGGTCGTGGGGCCTATCTCAGGATATTTCGTTTCTGGTTTAGAACCCGCAGAGCAGATATCAAAAGGAGTTATCGCACCTTCTATTTTGTTTATCGCATTGATTGCCTTTTCACCCGTTTCTAATGCTGCTTCCAAACTTTCGCAGAAGAACCATAAGTTCCCGCCCATTACTCCCTTCTTATAACCTAAATGACGTTCCACGAGAAACTCCCCCATCATTATCGGCACCACGACCACTTCCCTTCCAAACCTTTGCTCTATTGTCTCGTATCCATCGCCGCAGTGCCCTATTCTGTCTATAGTATCAATAAAATTCCCACCGGGGATTTCAATCGCATTGAAGACCGAGGTCGTGGGCACGACCAGTATCCCCTGCCTTATTCGTTTTGATATTTCATACTCCAGTTTTTCGACAGCATCTTCGTCTTTACTTTTAGCGTAATTCACCCATATCTGTGCTATCGCGCCTTTTCTGCCGTCTGGCGTTTCGCGCTCGCTTAGCCACTTCTCTATCCCTCCTTCTGCCTCGCCAAAAACGGTGCAAGGCAATGCAGTGGCACTGTATGCCGCTCGCTCCAATCGCTTTTCATCTTTCGCGGTTATGCATATCCTTGCGAATAAACCCTCAAATGCCTCGCAGTATGTGTTCTCGATTTCCATTTCGGTGTTTTTGTCTATGCTATGCTAAACTAAAATTATCCTGAATCCTGATTAATATATCTCTCTACTAACTCTTTAGTCTTAACCACCCTCAACTGCTTGAAGAGAAACTCAAACTTTTCTTCTAATTCGTTTCCAATCGCCTTTTTTGTTTCTCCCTGGAGTCCCATAATCTCTTTTTTAAACGCCCCTAAGGCTCTTTTGCGTGTCTTATAAATGAACTGCTCCTCCGTCTGACCTTCTTTCCTTTCATTACCGTGTTTTTCTTTTAGCCATGCATACATTCTCTTTTTTAATTCCTGCGGGAAATAACCGCTGTCATAGACCATATTCTGGAATTGAGTAGCTAAATGTATCTCCGCCGTTTCTATTTCTGCGAATTTATGAAATACCTCCTCTGGTAATGTAGAAGCACCGTGCTGCACGGCTCCTGCTAAACCGTATTTATCGCGGGCTAACTGCGAAAGTGTCGTCAAAGTATCAAAGTCCAGCTTTACTTGCGCAATGCTACCATCCGGTAAGACCACCCCGCCATGGGCAGTCCCGGTTTGTACACTTATTTTGCTTATTCCCTCCAGCGAAGGACTTAACGCTTCTCGGTACCCATCCATAAAAGCCATCAACTCTTCAGGAGTGGAATTCTTATCGCCGATTTCGCCTATCTCTCCGCCAACGGAAACCTCTATTCCTTTCGGTTGTAGCGACCGGATAAACTTGGTGAATGCGGCACAAACGGTGTAATTCAACTTTTGCTGCTCTTTTGTTCCTTCTTTACTTAAATCCACTAAGGTGGAGCTATCAATATCAATATTGTAAAACCCTGCAGCCAGCGCATCACGGATGAGACTATTTAAAAGCTCTGTTTCTTTCCTTGGATTCTGACGATAGTTTTTCGCATTTATCTGGAAGTGGTCGCCCTGGATAAATATTGGCCCTCGCCATTCTTCCTTTATCGCTGCTGCCATGCAAACCCCGCTGTATTCAATCGGCGACTGCATTGTGTACCCGATTTCACTTCGGGCAATCTCAAAAATAAATGCACCTGCCCGGTTCCTTTTGGCTACACGAAATATTGCTCTTGCTAAATCATAGGTAAGCGTTCTCAAATTTATTGCCGGCACCGTGAAGCCCGCCGCGCCCGCCGCAGCGCCAAAATTGCCTCTGCCTCGAGCACGGTAAAGAGGATGAATAGAAGCGAAAAAAATACCTCGTTCTTCTGCCAGTCGCAAAATCTTTTTGAATATCTCCAATTTCACATTCATATCATCCTTTAATACCAATTCCAACACCAATTCGTCAAC
>JAUXHM010000086.1 GCA_030621535.1 Candidatus Methanophagales archaeon
GTGAATAAGATGGCGAATTTTGCCAACGACTTAAACCCTTCTCCTATTAGAAACAAGAAGCGGGAAACGATTGATTTTGGTAAAACCAAGAGGGATGTGCTGTTGGAATTAATGCGAAGCTTTTCCGTGAAAACCAACGTGCATCCAACGTTAATAGAAAAAAACACGCAGTTTCCATTCGCTGATGTCTCTATTGGTTCTAACTCCGTATGCACGATGTGCAATGCCTGCGTGAACATGTGCAGGACAAACGCCTTGAGTAAGGAAGAGAACACGATTGATTTTGTCTATGGGCGCTGTATTGCCTGTGGCTTGTGCGCGCAAGCATGTCCAGAAGAAGCGATAATCATAGAGAAAGTGCTTGATTTCTCGCGACTGGTAGAAAAAGAAGGAAAAAAGCTCGTTGAATCTGTGTTCATTGCATGTGCGGGATGCGGAAAATTATTTATGAGCAGGTCAGCATTTGAGCGAATATCAGAGCTATTAAAGGAAAATGAAGGGGAAGGTAAAGTAGGCGAAGGAGAACTCAGCATAGATGAAAAAATAGAATTGCTCAGATATTGCGAGGACTGCAGAGCTTCAAAAGCGGTTGAGTGGACGTATAGAAAGATGGGTGTAGAGGGAGTTGGTTGAGGAGAAAAAAGTTAAATTTCACCGCAGAGCACACAGAGAACGCAGAGGCATAAGAAAACAGAAAATAAAATAGGGACGCGGATTAACGCAGACAGATGATAAGAATCCACGGTTAAATTAAAATAAATAAATCTGTGTAAATCTGTGTAATCTGTGGTTGGTTATAAAAGGAGCTAAACGAATACGATGACGGAAACAGAAGAAATTTTGGAAACGCGAAAAAATTTTTATGCGTTTTTGTATCGAATGTATTTAGAGGAGCCACCGAGAGCGTTTGCGGATGACCTGGCGAACGGAAGAATCTCTTTCTCTGATTCGATAGCGTTAGACGAAGAGCTATCCGAAGGTTTTCGTTTATTAAACGAATTTATGGAGAAACGCAAAGGCAAACGCAAAACGGTGGATGAATTGTATGAAGACCTGGTAGATGAATACACCCTTTTATTCATCGGTCCTCATAGACCACCGGTGCAGCCATACGAGTCCTGGTGGATAGATGGAAAGCTAATGGGGAAATCGCTATTAGAAGTGAAGAGAGCGTGTAGGGAAGCAGGTGTCGCTAAATCGAAGGATTATGCAGAGCCGGAAGACCATATCGCATTTGAACTCAAGTTTATGCATCATCTATGCGAGTTGGGATTCAGTGCGGAAAATGAAGAAAAGCGGAGGGAGTGCTTAAAGCAGCAGAAGAAATTTCTAAACGAGCATTTATTGAAATGGGTGCCGGATTTCTGCGATGCGCTATACGAATATAAACAATCGGATTTCTACAAGGGCATTGCGAAACTCACAAAAGGTTTTCTTTTGCTGGAGGATGCGGTGATCGTGGAATTATTGGAATAGAGGTAAAAGTGCCTGCAATTTGCCTATGTTAGTTTATTCCATGTTTGTTTAAAAACCTATGCTGAAATTTCTCTATCCGTTAAAAACCATTAAGTTTTATATAATATGAAGATGCAAATTATCAAAAGGTGACGGATATGTCAGGCAAAGAAGATATAAAAAACCTGCTAAAGATATCGGGATATTCAAACATAGCGATAGAATACTTCCTCGAGAAAGTGAACGTAGGGAAAATAGATAACCCTGACGCTTATTTTGTACATACCGGCCCGTGCGGAGACACAATGGAGATTTCCCTCGCAATCGAGCCGGACTCGAAAGTGATAAAGGAAGCAAAATTTCAGGCGATAGGGTGCGCAGGGGCTTTTAGCTCCGGGTCTGCCATTACCGAGATGGTAAAGGGAAAAACGATAGAGCAAGCGGAAAAGATAGAAGAGGAAGACGTAATAGACTGGCTTGGTGGTATTCCAGGACAGAAAATTCACTGCACGTGTTTAGCAAAAAAGACGCTAAAATTCGCACTTAATGAATATAAGTAATGAGGGATAAAAAGATGGATGATTTAGATAAGAAGATACTGAGAGAACTGCAGCGTGATTCTCGTAGTTCGTTTACGAAGATCGCACAGAACATAGGTGTAAGCACTGCTACGGTAAGTGAGAGAGTAAAAAGGCTAACGAAAAAAGGAATTATCTGTGGTTATACTGCGGTTCTCAATACCTCCGAACTCGGCATGGTAACGTTAATCACAAAGATAAAAATCAAGTCTGGATATAGTGTTGATGAGGTCGGGAAGGAGATAGCGAAACTGGATGAGAGTTGCTGCATTCACCACGTAACCGGGGATTTCGACTTGCTCGTTATCTCTAAGTGCGTGGGTCATGGTAAATGTGGGGCAGTGATAGAGAAAAAGAAGAACATAGAGGGTGTGCAGAGCGTGGATGCGGAACTCGTGTTAAACACGCTGAAGGAAGAACTTAAGGTCAAGCTGTAGCTTTCTGATTTCGCCCCGCGATTTTGAGCAATTAAGGTGAGCTTTTTGTTGGGGGGGGGGGTAAAACCTAAAATGTTTAGGGAAAAGGTGAAAAACCTCACAATAATTTGGTAAATCCAGCGAAAGTCCACTTTTAAAAAAAATTTCGGCTAAAACTTCATGTTCGTTCATACATGTAAAAAAACCGCAAGTTTTATATACTGTAAATATACAATCTATCAGCAGAAGGTAAAAAATAAATACCTTCAAGGGGAAAAAAGAGGTGAAATATATGGCGACAAGAACGAATTCTATAAGTAGTTATAGTGATTTCAGAATGTCGCGGCGGACGTTCACTAAACTGGCGGCTTTAGGAACGGCTGCTGCTATCAGCGGGGTTGGAGATGTCGGCGCTTATCCTACGAAGTTTGTGGATAAACTGATAGAACCCGCGAGTGCGGCTCCGGAACCGAAAGTGGATCTTGTGAGGTCTATATGCTCACATTGTTCAGTCGGCTGTGGATTCTACGGAAAGGTCGAGGACGGCGTGTTTACGGGTATGGAGCCCTGGGAGACTCATCCGATAAATGCAGGCGGGATGTGTTCCAAGGGCGCTTCTACTAGAGAAATGGTAGTCTCAGAGAGAAGATTGAAATACCCAATGAAGAAGGTTGGCGGTAAGTGGGAGAGAATATCGTGGGACGCTGCGTTGGATGAGATTGCATCGAAGATGGCGGAAGTAAGAAGCAAATACGGACCAGATTCGGTGATGTTCTTGGGCTCGGCAAAGATGAACAACGAAGAATGCTATATATACAGAAAGTTAGCTGCCTTCTGGGGCACGAACAATGTTGACCATCAAGCACGAATATGCCACTCCACTACGGTCCAAGGACTGGCGAACACGTGGGGTTTCGGCGCTCAAACGAACAACATTAACGATATGAGGCACTGCAAATGCCTGTTCTTCCTTGGCTCGAATGCTGCGGAAGCACATCCAGTGGCGATGCAGCACTTCCTCGAAGCTAAGGACAGGGGTGCGAAAATAATCGTTCTGGACCCGAGGCGCACAAAAACCGCATCAAAGGCTGATATATTCAGTTGGTGCAGACCTGGAACAGATATACCAATACTGCTTGGGCTCATTAATGTCATTGTGAACAATGACTGGCACGACAAGGAGTTCATAAAGAACAGGACTATCGGATTCGATGACTTATGGGAAGTTGCAAAGGACTACACGCCTGAAATGGTAGAGGACATCTCATGGGTGCCTGCTGATACAATCAGGAACATAGCACGAACGCTATACGAGAATAAACCATCCGCAGTATTCTGGGCAATGGGTCAGACTCAGCACACTGTGGGGTCGAACAACATCCACATGGATGCGATTCTACAATTAGTCCTTGGGCATGCTGCACGGTCAGGAGGAGGTTGCCAGGCATTACGAGGACATGACAACGTTCAGGGCTCTACCGACATGTGCTTACTCGCGCATTTACTACCAAGTTACTACGGACTTAGCGAGAAAGGATGGAAGCACTGGTGCGAGGTATGGGGCATTCCATACGAGGAGATGATGACCAGGTTCGAATCGAAGGAGTTCATGGGAAAGAAAGGATTCACGGTTGCGAGATGGTATGAAGGTGTTATTATGCCGGAAGACCAGATTGACCAGCCACATAACATAAAAGTGTGTCTCATATGGGGAGAAGCGTTGAACTCAGTCACTGAGATGAAGCGGCAAAATGAAGCGTTGGAGAAGCTTGACCTCGTGGTCATCGTTAACCCGCGTGCAAGTCCCGCTTCCGCATTGCCTGAGAGGTCAGATGGTATAATACTGCTTCCTGCATGCACATCATTCGAGAAAGCGGGGAGTGTAACAACCACCGGCAGACAAGTTCAGTGGAGGCATAAGATTATAGACCCACTATGGGAGAGTAAGTCAGACTTCGTGATATATCAGGAACTTGCAGCGAAGTTAGAGGAGAAGACTGGATTACCATTCAAGAAATACTTCACTTACGCACGTTCAGAGGATGTTTGGCCTGAGTTAAAAGCGGGGATGTTAGTCATTGCAATGCGACAAGACCCTGAGAGGCTGAAGAGGCAGCAGGAGTATGATACTACCTTTGATAGGGATACGCTGTGGTCAGAAGCTCTCAAGGAATACTGGGGACTACCATGGCCTTGCTGGAACGATACGCATTGCGGAACGCCGCTATTGTATGATGCATCGAAACCTGTAAGCAGAGGAGGACATGACTTTAGAGTGAAATGGGGCAACACTGTCCCAGAGAACAAGTTTGGTAAACACGTTGGCGAGTCAATGTTGAGAGAGGACTATCCAGTTCCTCAGTATGGCTACGGTTATGACCCAGCGGAGATAGAGCGTGCACTTGCAGATGGCGAACCACCGACAGGGAGAGGGAAAGCAAGGATATGGATTTGGACATTTGCAGACCCGATTCCAATACACAGGGAGCCGATAGAGAGCCCAAGACCTGACCTAATTGATAAGTATCCTACGTACGACGATGTAGCATTCCAATACAGAGTACCCGCACCATATAAATCAAATCAGCAGGCGAGAAGGAACATTGTCGGCAAGTATCCAATCGTTCTTACCACGGGCAGACAGGTAGAGCACATGGGAGGCGGTGCTCAAACAAGAGGATGTACTTATCTTGCGGAGCTTCAGCCAGAGATGTACGTGGAGATAAACCCAAAACTTGCTAGCGAAATCGGTGTTAATGTGCATAAAACAGGAATAACGGATGACTACGTATGGGTAGAGACGCTCAGGGGGAGATGCAAGGTAAAAGCTTATGTGACGGAAGC
>JAUXHM010000128.1 GCA_030621535.1 Candidatus Methanophagales archaeon
AGGAGAACGAAAAAGATGGAGGCGGAATTATTAGAAGTTAGGGATATAATGACCTATCCAGCTATCACCGAAGAAGAAGACGTATCAGTTGCCGAAATAGCGAAGTGCATGAAAATGTCGGGAATATCCTGTGTGGTTATAACAAAAGGAGATGCCCCTGTGGGAATCGTTACTGACCGTGACGTAGTGACAAAAGTGATAATGAAAGGTAGAAACCAGGGTGAGGTAAAAGCGAAAGAGATACTGTCCTCTCCTTTGATGACCATTGAATCCGACGCATCTCTTGGTCGTGCAGGCAAAGTCCTGATAGAAAAGGGGATACGAAGACTGCCTGTGATTGAGAAGGGTGAACTCGTGGGCATTGTGAGTCTTAGAAATATCGTGACCCGGGAACCACTGCATGTACGAAAATATTTGTTTTAATACGACTGGGGATTTCCTTCACGAAAGCAGGATGTTAGATTTATTACATGACCGTGCTGGGGATTCATGTGCGCAAAAAAACGAAAAATATATATATAAAATATTTCACAAGATATGTTAGGGATGGAATAGATACAGCAGGCAGACCAAGAGGAGAAATGATTAGCGAGAGAGAAAGAGGAAGAGAGAGCGAGGAGATGAAGAAGGAAGGTGGGTCAGATTGATTTTAGCAGCCGAACATTATCCAGTGCTTATTATTGTAATATCCTTGCTTTCTGCATTCACCATCTTGATTGCGGGATGGCTGAATAAGAAGACCTGTTTGCCTATCACCCTCGCAACCATTTTCGTGCAGCTATTGCTCGCTTTTTCCATTTTACACCAGGTCGTAACCAGTGGAACGATACATTACTGGCTGGGTGGATGGGCGCCCCCCTGGGGCATAGAATACGTCGTAGATGCATTCAACGCATACGTGCTGGTTATAGTTCTATTCATCTGCCTGCTAACGGTGATATATGCAAAGAGGAGCATAGAAAAAGAGCTGCCTCGTAAAATCGTGTCGTTCTACGTGGTCTTTCAACTGCTCGTTACCGGTTTATGTGGCATCATGGTAACCGGAGATGTGTTCAACCTGTACGTATTTCTGGAGATAGCTTCTTTAGCGGCGTATGCGTTAATAGCTGCCGCGGGTGGGAGATCGTTAAAAGCAAGCTATAACTACGTGATTATGGGTTCCATAGGCGCTTGTTTCTACCTTCTCGGTGCGGGTTTCCTGTATTCCGTAACCGGCTCGCTTAACATGGCTGACCTTTCGTATTTATTGCCACCGCTATACGAGAATAAAGTAGTGCAAGCGGCGTTTGTCTTCTTCGTCGTTGGGATAAGCATAAAGATGGCACTTTTTCCTCTTCATATCTGGCAACCCGACGCATATACGTACGCCCCATCTGCGGTTAGCGTGATAATCGCAGCGGCGATGTCAAAGGTTTCAATTTACGCATTTATACGAATCTTTTTTTCGGTGTTCACCACGGATTTTATCCACATTTACGTACCCATCACGGATGTTCTTTCATGGATAGCTGCCATAGCCATCATTGTGGGCTCGGTTATCGCAATAATGCAGACTAATTTGAAGCGAATGCTTGCTTACTCCAGTGTCTCACAGATAGGCTACATCGTGCTTGGTGTGGCACTATTTTCCACTCAATGGGGACTATATGGTGCGTTGATACATATGTTAAATCATGCAATAACAAAGGGATGCCTGTTCATGGTTGCAGGTGCCATTATATACCGGACTGGATTGAGGAGTATAAAAGATTTTGAGGGATTGGGTAAGAAAATGCCTTACACCTGTGCGGCTTTCACGTTAGCGGCGTTATCAATGATCGGCGTCCCACCAACCGTGGGATTTATAACGAAATTGTGTTTAGTGTTAGCGTCTTTAGAAGCAGTGGAATACGTCTATGTAGCCGTTATACTTGCCAGCACGCTGCTCAATCTGGTCTATTTCTGGCGGGTTGTAGATCGCATGTATTTTGTGCGGAAGGAGGGAGGGGGAGAAAACGAACATGAGATAAAAATGGAGGAAGCACCGGTGAGCATGGTTGTTCCAACATTAATACTCGGTTCGCTCTGCGTTATCGTTGGTCTTCTATGGCTTGCAGGTGCGGAAACACCTTTACTACCGATAGTTGATCAGGCAGTGAATGCATTATTGGGCACGGGGGTGGTAGCGCCATGACAGAGGGATTAATAGTTTCCAGTTACATACCTCTACTTGCGATTCTATGCCCTGCTACCGCGTCGATTCTCATATTGCTGTCTAGCAAGCGGCCGAACGTAAGGGAGAGCTGGACGATTATCGCGGGCATTCTGCAGTTCTCGCTCGTTGCCTCCATGATACCGACAATTTTGGACAAAAAAGTCGTCGAATGCCTGTTATTCCCACAGACGATGTTTGAGGGCATCGCATTTGGATTCAAGGTGGATGCTTTTGGTCTTATTTTCGCGCTCACTGCATCCTTCTTGTGGATTCTCGTATCGTTCTATTCCATAGGATACATGAGGTCTTTGAAGGAACATGCGCAGACGAGATACTATTTCTGCTTTGCCATTGCCATATTCGGTGCCATTGGCGTTGCGCTTTCCGCGAATTTACTCTCGATGTTCGTATTTTTCGAAATATTAACGGTATCAACATATCCGTTAGTTATCCACGACCAGAGCGAAGAAGCGATAAGGGCTGGTCATAAATATTTTGCATATCTGCTCACCGCGGGCGTTTTCCTCCTGTTCGCAATAATGATGACTTATTATCTTACCGGGACCACGGACTTTACAGGAGGCGGAATAAAAGCGTTAGCGGAACTTGGTTCCGCATATAAGTTGACACTGATAATTTTGTTCTTCTGTTTCTTGCTGGGGTTCATGAAAGCTGCATGGATGCCATTCCATAGCTGGCTTCCTACTGCAATGATCGCACCCACGCCGGTAAGTGCGCTTTTGCATGCAGTAGCGGTGGTGAAGGCGGGAGTGTTCGGAATCGTCAGGATTGTATGCTACATTTATGGCGTGGATTTGATGACTTCGCTCGGACTTGGAATAGCGCTTGCATGCATAGCGGGCTTCACAATGATTGTCGCTAATTTGTTTGCCATCGCACAGGATAACTTGAAAAGAAGACTGGCATACTCTACGATAAACCAGTTGTCGTATATAATCCTGGGTGCGGCGTTGCTAACTTCTGACGGGATAAGGGGAGCGATGATCCACATTCCTTTTCATGGGTTCATGAAGATAACGTTGTTCCTCTGCGCCGGTGCGATAATGGTGGCGACAGGGAAGAAGAACATAAGTGAGATGGGCGGCGTAGGGAAAACGATGCCAGTAACGATGCTTGCATTTACTATAGGCGCGCTTGGAATGTGCGGCATTCCACCCGCGTGTGGGTTTATAAGTAAATGGTTCCTTTGCCTGGGAACATTACAAGCGCATGAAATTGTCTTTTTGTTTGTTCTCTTAACAGCTTCTTTGCTGGATGTCGTTTATTTCTTCCCTATCATACATACGGCATTCTTCAAGCAGCCAGAAGGGGAGGCAAAAGAGGTAGAAGTAAAAGAAGCACCTTTGTTCATGCTCATTCCATTAACAAT